>JAFGND010000080.1 GCA_016927185.1 Candidatus Coatesiibacteriota bacterium | reverse complement strand
TCAAAGGGAGTTGTTTACTATGCTTCAGAATATAGTAAGTATCTATATGCTCTAAATGCAAATAATGGAGATCTCATATGGAGATCCTTGTTGGGTACAATATCATACTCTTCTCCATGTGTTGCAAATGAAACTGTATATATAGGAAGCGAGTTTGGCTATCTTCATGCAATAAATACAAATGATGGTGTAAGGAGATGGATATTCAAGGCAGATGCAGAAATAAGAACCACTCCATGCATTGAAGACAGTATTATTTACTTTGGATGTGAAGATGGCTATCTTTATGCAGTGAATATTGGAGAGAAGAAAGGTTTTGAAGACGGAAGAACCTCTCAGCAGCTTCCCTCTCCCTCCCTCTCCGCACATCCCAATCCATTCAGAGACAGATTGACTATAGAAACATCTGACAAAGCAAGGATCTATTCTATTACCGGGCAATTTATAACAGAACTGAACAAAGGCAAGCACTCTATTGATACTAGCAGGTGGAGAGAGGGAATTTATATAGTAAAGGCTGGGGAGGAAACAAAGAGGATTGTGAAGATAAACTAGTTTTAACATCCAATAGAAAAGGCTTTACTTTGGTAGAATTGTTCAATTTTTAACCTCACCCCTTGCCCCCTCTCCTACAAGGAGAGGGGGCAAGGGGTGAGGTGTCAACAAAGAGAAAGGCAGGGGTGAGTTTCATAACTCAGTCCACCATGTCTTGAACTTTTCCATTAAATTTTTACAACTTTCTTGACTGAAAAGCAAGTAAAGTGGAATTTGACCATAGTAATAAATGGAGGCAAGTGATGAAAAGGACTTTCCAGCCAAGCAAGAGAAAAAGAAGAAATACTCATGGCTTCAGAAACAGAAATGCAACGCATAGTGGAAGATTGATCTTCAAGAGAAGAAGAGCAAGAGGACGCAAAAGAATTTCAATAACTGTCTAAATGAATGAAAAAGATCAGAATCTAGAACATTGGAAAATAGCGGTTCGCATTGCTACAAGAAAGCCCATAAGCAAGAAGGAATTGCTTAAGGAACTCAAGGAGAAAGGTATTAATGGCGAATCTGCAAAAAACCTGCTTACACAGTTAGTTGATTCTGGCATTTATAGCGAGATCCAGTCTGTAAACAACATAATCATTTATTACAAGGACAAGGGCAAAGGTAGATTCTGGATATTGCAGGAACTTCTCAAACGAGGTTTCCAGAACAACTTCATTAACGATCAACTCAAGATACTTTACAGTCTCGATGAAGAAGAAGAAGCTCTTTTCAGTTTATACAATAAATATATGACAGAGGAAAATGATTCTGCAAAAAGGAGATTTCTCTCAGCAGTAGAAAGAAATGGCTTCGATCTCAATGCTGCATACAAACTCCTAAAAGAAGAATAAGAATGGGCAAGATCATAAGGGCAACTGAATTGCTCTTGAAACCACCTTCCCCAAAGGATATTATAAGAGTTACTTTCGCAGTTACATACAGATGCAACAGCAAGTGCATAATTTGTAATATCTGGGAAAGGGGAAATGATGAAGACAAAGCTGAGCTGAGTATTGACGAGATAAAATCATTTTTTTCGAACAATCCACTTCTGAAATCCCTGAAGAAAATAAACATAACTGGCGGTGAACCATTCATAAGAAAAGACCTGGCAGAAATGACTATCTTTTTCTTGAAGGAATTCCGGTCAGTTGACATAGATCTGCAGACAAACGGACTTTCAACCAGCCTCATAGTGAATACTATAAAGACAATTCTTGAGCAAACAGAATCAAGCAAGCTTAACCTTTCCATTTCCCTTGATGCACTGGGACCACTGAATGACGAAATCAGGGGAATAAAGGGAGCATATGACAGAACCATTAAGACAATTGAGGCACTCATCGGCTTCAAGGAAAGGCTTAACCTGTCAATTTCCTTCACATTGACACCACTTAATTTCAGGGAAATAGAGAAGGTAAAGGAATATGCAGAGAGCCTTGGCATGGGCTTTTTCCTTCAGTTTGTCCAGCAAAGCAGCATATATTTCGTAAACAGGGACAAGGAATTTTTGTGGGATAATGAGAAACTGAATGAGGTTTTCAGGGTTCTTTCAAGACTCACTGAAGATGCAAGCATGGAAAAAGGGATTCAGAAAAAACTGAGTGCTGCAAGAAACAGGTTTTTCCTGGAGAAATCAATTGAATACCAGAAGAAACCGAGAAGAATGATACCATGTTTCAGTGGAAGTCACAGCCTGTTTCTCGACCCACTTGGAAATGTTTACCCATGCATAATGTTAGACAAATGCTTCGGGAATATCAGGGAAAACGATTTTTCCAGATTCTGGCTTGAGGAAGAAGCTGAGAAAGTAAGGACATTCATAAAAGAGAATAGATGCCATTGCTGGATGCAGTGTGAGGCTCATCTGAATATCCAGAGAAGCCTTAAATCAATAATTGGAATGATTAAGAAGTAAATCAAGCACTGAATGGATCATTCGTGTTATCCGACTTCCTGTTCAAGAATCTTATTATTTTCTTTATGAATTCAGGCAGCCATTTTGCAGGTTCTTTGCTTTCTGAAGAAGAATGATTATCAAGTGGCAGTTCCACTCCGCTTTTTTCATCAGTTGTTTTCATCAATGATAAGCCCTGGACCGAAAAGCTTGTCAATTGCTTCCTGATCCTCCTTGAGCATTATAAGCTGAATTAGCTTCTGGTTTGCAGATTCTACCAAATCTTTGTTTTCAAGTACTTTCTCAGGTTCGAAATAACTGAAATGAAATCCTGCATTGTGGAAAATCGTAAGTTTCGGGGAGACAATGCGATACGCTGTTATTGCTTTTGACGGATTACTGACACTTTCAAAATCATGGCTGATTGCATCTCCTATCACTTTTGCCCTTCCAATGCTGTCCATTGTGAAAGCAAATCTTGCTGCTCCCTGTCTTGTCCATCTGTCAACAAGAATTACAACGGGAAATGAATAATAGGGCTGTTCAGGATCTGTAAAAACAGGAGCAAGCTTCCCAAGATCAGCAGAATTTTTGGATTCTCTCATTGCCAGATAATAGAGTATTGTCTTCTTTTTCATGAAATGCCCCAGAAATCTCTTTGCTGCAACCCATTCCCCACTGCTTCCTCTCAGATCTATCATGATTCCCTTGCAGTCCTTGAGATAAGCAAGTGATTTTTCAAGTAATTCGTTTTTCCTGAGCAGGAAATTATCTATTCTCAGATAACCACATTGATTCTTGAAAATCTTTGCCTGAACACCTGTTTTGTCTTCCAGGAAGCTGTCATCTGCCTCAATAACAGTTTCATATCTTTTCTTTCCGGATACTACAGTAAATTTCCTGTTTTCAAGAATTTTTCCTGACAAAGCTTTATTCAGAAACCATTCCCTTTTTTCCTTGTCAGATGCAGCAGGAAGTAAAGTTGATATTTCCTGCCCTGAAATTTTTTCTATAACATCGCCTTTCCTGATCCCTGCTCTTTCAGCAGCACTTCCCTTTTTTACATCAAGTACAATTGCCTTGTTATCTATCATTCTGGCATATATGTCATAACAGGAATGCCTCTTCATGTATCCGTAGATATACATACTCTCTAATCCCGGATCATACAAATCATCTAACATTTCTGAAATAATTTTAGTATAATTTAAATCATCCTTAACTTTTTCTACCTTTTCAGAGTATTCTTTTTTTACTGACTGCCAGTCAGTTGCTTTTTTGAAGAATTTTGGATAATTATTATTGAAATCCTCCCATACTTTCTCAAAATTCTGAGAGTAAGCTTGCTCATCCTTGAAATCGAGACTGTCAGCTACTTCCATGTTTTCTTTTTCTGCTGAAAAGAAAAACAACATGACAAGAAACAAGAAATTCATTTCAAAATATTAACTATTAAGTTTTTTAACCAGCGAGGCAACCCTTTTTCCAAGTTTTCTTGCATTCAGGGAGACTTTCTCGTCAGGAGAGCCTATGCAGGCAATCCCATAATGCCCTGTTGCATCAAGGGGATCTCCTACAACAATCATTCCATAAATCAGGAATGCTTCAATTATGGAAATCAAGGTTGTCTCAATTCCTCCTGCTACAGCACCACCTGTGGCAAATGCTGCCCCGACTTTGTTTCCCATCTTTGGTCTAATGCTTACAAATTTGTCAAGTGTTTCCTTAAGTTCCGAAGCCATTGTTCCGAAATATACTGGAGATCCTGCAATTATTCCCTCTGATCCAAGAAAATCTTCCCTTGTGACTTCAGCAACAGGTTTCATTATGTAGCTTACATCTTCTACTTCTGTTACGCCTTTTGCAATTTCTGAAGCCAGTTTCTCGGTATTTCCTGATCGTGAGTAATAGATTATCAGCACCTGCATGATTCCTCCCTTGAAATGTGGAGCTTGTTAAAAAGCTCCACTTAATTATTGATTTTATTCAGTATCTTCGTCACCGGTATCTGTATCTGTATCAGTATCAGTTGAACCAGTGTCAGTTGAACCGGTATCAGTTGTCCCTGTATCCGTAGTTCCTGTATCAGTGTCATCCCCACAACCGCCATCATCCTCTGCAAATGCCCAGCTTGAAAGCAAGAGAGCAAATGCGATTGTCAACAAGAGCTTTTTCATTTATCCTCCTTTTAAAATTAAAGGCTAGAAAATCTAGCCTTCTTCAAATTTATTGTTTAAATACCCTTTTAATTATTCTTCGTCGTCATCACCTGTGTCATCTCCTGTGTCATCACCTGTGTCATCACCTGTATCTGATGTTCCTGTTGATGTTTCGGTAGTTCCTGTGTCATCTCCATCATCACTATCTTCATCTTCTGCGATTGCCCAGGTAGAGAGCATAAGTACGAGTCCTAACAAAAGTAGGAATCTTTTCATTTCAGACCTCCATTATAGATTGTAGCGGTTTTTCTTAATATCCCTTTTAAACCTTGCTGATATTATAATCAAATCACTTTTTTTGTCAAGCCTTTTTTAAGCAAACTTGCTATTGCAAATTCCCTTGAAAAAAACAGCTTCCTGGTATTTCAAACAGTAAAAACAATCAGAACATATAAAGACGGCAAAAAACCAAAGAATTCCTGATAATTTATTTGACTTGAATTCATCAGTATTTTCAATTATGCACATGAAAAAACAATCAAGAACAAAGTCATTCGGATCTTCAGAGCGAATTAGCCATGATGCAACAATCTTCTATGAAAGCAAGATGTATAAATCAATGGCAGGCAAGAAGGTTACTCAATCCATGGAAAATCATATGGATGAAAGCATTATCAACAGGATATACAATCATTCAAGCGAGGAAATGCATGAATTGCCGGATCAGAGTATTCATTTGATGATAACCTCTCCCCCATATAATGCATGCAAGGAATATGACAGGGACTTGTCACTGGAAGAGTACTTGTATATGCTTGAAAAGGTTTTCAGGGAAACATATCGGGTTCTTGTTAATGGCGGAAGAGCATGCATAAATATAGCTAATATTGGAAGAAAACCATATATTCCCCTTCATTTTCATATAATAAAAATAATGATGCAAGCAGATTTCATGATGAGGGGTGAAATAATATGGGATAAATCTGCAGCTGCAGGAGCATCTTGCGCATGGGGAAGCTTCTGTTCTGCATCAAATCCTGTTCTGAGAGATATCCATGAATATATACTTATATTTTCCAAGGGTGATTTCTCAAGAAAAAAAACTGACATGACAAGCACTATTACTAATGAGGAATTCGTTGAATATACAAAGAGTATATGGAGAATGCAGCCAGTATCAGCAAAAAGAACAGGTCATCCAGCTCCTTTCCCTGAGGAACTTTCAGATAGACTGATAAAATTGTATTGTTTCAGAGACGATGTTGTACTTGATCCTTTTTGTGGAAGTGGAACAGCACTCGCTTCTGCATTAAAACTTGGACGCAGATATATAGGTTATGAAACAGAGAAAGAATATGTTATCCTGGCTGAAACGAGAACAGAGGATTTAAAGAATAGTATGAGCAATAAAGAAATCAAGAAGAAGAATGAAAAGTGAGCTTATTACAACTCCTCTTGTAGTATGAATTCCAACCCCTTCAGCTCCACCCCTTGTATTGAATCCCTCAAAGCAGCTCACGAGTGTTATTACTCCTCCAAATATGAAAGCCTTTAACAATCCAAAAAAGAGATCGAAAGATGTACAAAAGTCCTGTACACCTTTTATATATTCAGTTGAGTCTATACCAAGACTGTAGACAGAGACATACCAGCCGCTGAAAACACCAATCCAGTCAGCATACAATCCAAGTGCTGGCAGTACTATCAATCCTGCAACAAATCTTGGTACAACAAGATACTTTATAGGATCTATTGCCAGTGTCTCAATTGCATCTATCTGTTCTGTGACTTTCATTGTACCAAGTTCTGCTGCAATTGCTGCACCTACCCTGCCGCTGATAAGAAGGCTGGTAAGGACCGGACCCAGTTCTATTAAAAGTGTCTTTCCTACAACACTTCCCACGAATTTCTGGGGCGTATAATCTTCCAGCTGATAAAAAGTCTGGATTGCCGTAACCATGCCGGTAAATGCACTTGTGACTGTTATAAGCGGAAGGGATCTATTACCCATGAAATATATCTGTTCCAATATCTCTTTTAAATAGTGGGGAGCAGATGATAGCCTTATCAAGGTGCTTGAAAAGAAAATAGAAAAAGTTCCTATCCAATTGAAATAAGGTTCCAGTAGTTTTTTTATCATTCTTTTGCTTTTTTAAAGTTTAGTGCATCAATTTGATAGATGCTCAATGGACGTCAAGTATTGTTTTAGTCCCTCCTTAAATGCATGAAAAAACAATTCTCCTGCAATTGCTCATCCGACAGGAAAACTTTACTGTAACTCATTACAGGTTTGCTTCATCAATGCTTCTTATGAAATGCCTGCATAAATCCATTGCAAGTATCAAGTATTCTCTGATTTTTCCCTTTTCATCAAGAAATCCGTTTATTCTAATGAAAATATTGCTGCCAACCCTCACCTCAGAATAGCCTCTTGTAAGCATTGATATTCTGTTAATTATCTTCCTAGCAGCAATGTCAAGTTTATTCAAGGCAAATATCTCATCATCACTTTTTATTATGAATCTTCTGTTAAATTCAGAATCTCCTACTTGTATGTCTTGTGCACCTAGAAGTTTGGTAAACTTATCAATATAACCTTCCCTGCAAACAGAGATGTTTTTCCCAAAAGGCTTATCCAGGGTTATTACAATGTCAGTCCAGTACTCAAGGGTTTCTTCTGTTCCAGTTGTCTGAAACAAAACTATTCCTTCCCCTCCTTTTACAGGGAAGCTCAATGCAGGATAATAACCACCTCTGTATTTTTTACTGAAATCATGAAGAGCTTTCCTTCCCTGAAATAATGCAGCTATCCTTCCAAATCTGGGACCTGCTTCATGGTATTTTCCCTTGAACTCATGTGCCAGTTCCTGAAATGTCATTGCTGTTTTTTTCTGGAATTTCCCAGTTGATTTTATTATGAAAAATATTGTAACTGCGAATATCATAAAAACAATCCCAATGAACATCAGGGTAACAAAAACAACTAAAAGTAATTCCATGTCCTGAAAGAAAAAACAAAAAGGAGAGTGTTTAACTCCCCTTTCTGTTGAGGTACTATGAAAGGTTCTATATTAAATATCTCCGGATTTTATAATGTGAGGTGTCACAAAAATCAGGAGTTCCGTTCTATCAACTGTGTCAGCCTTGTATTCAAATAATTTACCCAGCAACGGAATTTTTGAAAGAATTGGAATTGCACGTGTCAATTGGCTTTTCTTGCTACGCATAATTCCACCAATAACTGCTGTTTCACCGTCATTGATAATGAGACGGGTTGTTGCCTGGCTTGTCAGGATTATGATATCTCCTGATACAGTAGCTTCACCTGACAGATCACTTACTTCTGGATTAAGATCAAGAGTTATCTTGTTATCTGAATTGATGTGAGGCTTGACTGTCAGTTTTACACCAACATCCATAAGCTTGGTTACAGTATTTCCACTTTCGTCTTTTAATGATAAAGGTATCTTTTTACCTGAAATCACTGTTCCTTCGCGATTATTCACAATTGCAATTCTTGGTTCTGACAGAATTCTTGCCTTATTGGTTTCCTGAAGGAAACTGAGTGTAGCATCAAGATTGAAACCGTTTATCAGTGTTCCAAACTGGATTGACCCAGTTGGATTCCCGACACCAAGGTTAACATTACCTTGCATATGAGTATCAACAGTGTAATCTTCTGCATTACCTGCTCTCCAGTTTACTCCAAATTCTTTTGAAGCCCTGTAATCAACTTCAACTAGCTTGGCTTCAATCATTACCTGTGGAGTTCTGCTATCGAGCTGCTTGACTATATTATTTACATTACCAAGAACTTTTGGTATGTCAGTAACAACCACGCTGTTTGTACGCTCATCTATTTCTATCTGACCGCGCTTTGAAAGAAGTTTTGTGATTGTTGATTTCAGCTCAGCAGCATTTGCAAAATTGACATAATACACTTTTGTCTCAAGATCAATAAGCTCGTCTCTGTCTCTCTCATTCTTTACTTCAGTAATGTCTTCCTGATACAGATCATTGATTTTTCCAACCCTTATTATGCCATGATCGTATTTTGCAGCATAACCATTTGCTTTCAATATATTTACAAGTGCATTTTTCCAGGAAACATTCTTGACTTTTATTGTGACTGTTCCTTTTACATCTTCACCGCTGATTATATTATAACCGCTATAATCTGCTATCAGACGCAAAACTGCCCTGAGTTCAGCACTCTGAAGATCAAGACTTATTCTTCTTCCGCTTCCGCCCCTGAAAAATGGTGTTCTTGACCATTCCTTTGAAGCATTGAAGTTTGCCCCCTGGTTATATGTGATTGCATTCCAGACACTATATGCCATGCTTTCCTTGTTGTCAAAAGAAAGAATAATCTTGTCATTCCCTTGATTCATATTGAAACCTGAGGGAGCGTATTCAAGATTGAATGCTATCTGAACAGTTGTCGGGGCAATCTGCTTCGCAATTATGGTTTTAACTCCACCTCTGTTTACTCCCATATATTGATATGCAGACAAATTATGGGTAGAATTTGGTATGGTAAGGATAATACCATTGGCAGCTAATGAGTATTGTGCCGAACAAGGAGAATCTGTTAAAACCTCAATAACAGTTTTTCCCCCAAGTATCCTTACTTTCTCAACTCTACCTGGAATTTTCTTTATCGCACCACCTTGCGGGTGTATGAATATATCTGTTATAGTTGCAGCATAAATCTGACTTGATATTAGCAAAAGAATTAATGCTCCAGCTATGAACAATCTACTTATTGCTTTTTCCATAGCTTTTATCCTCCTTACCCTTTTTTTCTAATTTCAAGGATACCTGGTATTTGATTCCAAGTTCTTCTTGTTCAATAATTATTTCATTATCCGAAATGTTGCTAACATTTCCTCCACCTATCTTGTCACCAGCACGTACTATATAACCATTGCCTTCAACATCCTGTAATAAAGCCTTCTTGCCGTGAGTTCCACCAATAACACCAACCAACCTCATGCCTTCAAGGTTGATTTCACCCTCTTTTGTAACACCGCTTTTCTGCAGCAGTGAAGCAAATGGATCTCTCATGGCTCCTTCACCATTTATCCCGCCGGCTTTATATATTCTCTTTACACCTGTATCAAGCATGCTTTTCTGCTGCTGTTGTTCAGGAGTTCCTTGCTGCGGAACTTTTGCAACAACTTGTTGAGTCTCATCTTTCTTGGCTACCTCTTTTGGCTTCTTTCTCTTTCCGCAACCAGAGAATGAAAAAAGAAGCAGCAGAAATATAAAGGAAGTAATCAGCCTTTTCATTCGGCACCACCTTCCATCATATATGTCTCGATTATCATCTTTGCTTCAATAGTAGCTTGTGAATTAGGATCTTTCGATTTACTCACTTCAATATCTTTCACAGCTATAATACGAGTCTGATTTGAAAGGCTATTCATGAACATTCCTAGCTGATGATAACCACCAGTACCAATTACAGATATTGGAATAGCAGTATAAATACCTCTCTTCTGAGGAGGATCAGGATGGATTAAAGTCAGTTCCAAACCTGTTTGACGAGCACTGCGTGTCAAGGTTTCCATAAATTTTATCATTTCAACTTCCTGAGGAAGCATTGCTTTTGCCTTTTCAAGTTCCTTTGATAAAACTTGAAGTTCCTCACGAAGTCTTTCCACTTCACCAGCTTCTAATCCAATACTATTGATTTTAGTTTGAATATCCTGGATCTCTTTATCTATTTTGGCTATCTCTTTTTTGGTTACAGGATAGCATATCGGTAAATAATCCGTAAATCCATAGAACCCAATAACACCAAGAACCAATAGCAGGATTATAAGAGCTTTCTGCAATTGAGGATCTCGAAAATCAATCGCCATGCTCAACCCCTCCTTTCCTGCATATAGAATTATATATCTTCATAAACCCTCTCTTTATTCTCCTCCACTTGTATTAGCGAATTTGTCCAGAGAAACGTCCCACATATAATATTTGCGACCACGGGATACAGTTATACCGGATTTCTCCCATTTGTATTTACTATAAATCAAAGTCAAAATTACTCCTGCAACATATCTGGCTTTATATTCATAGTATTCACCTGTACCAGTACTTGTCGCATTATTATATGATCCAAGTGGAATATGAATTTCATAAACACCATTTGCATCAGTATAATCATAAACAAGTGTTCCCTGATATGGAACATCAGATGTCGGATCTCCTGTAACCTGAGCTCTTACTTGGTTTACGCCGACAGGAGTATCCATGAACTCATCGGTAAAAACTCTACCGGTTATGATGGCTGTATCATTGTCATCATCTTGCTCTAATGGATTTTCACAGCTTCCTAAATAGATACTTATTGCTATTGCAAGAAGAAGCGCAGAAATTATCCAAACACCATTCTTTTTCATATCTATCCGCCCTTCTTTATTTTGTCATTTGCTCTAGATTAACATCATGTAAAGATATTGTCTTATTAGGAGAAATTCTAATGCCTCCAAAATATGAATTATATACCCAGGAATCCATCTGGGTTGAATCCGCTCTTTGTTTATTAAAAGTTACTAAAACATCAGCATAATAAACTGTGTGAAATCTTCCCAATGTATCAACATATGATCCAAGGAAAGCTTCTATAGCATAACTTCCATCTTTCTGGGAAAAAACTGTTATATCTCCGCCATGATAAGGTGCTTCTCCAGAAACATCACCAGTCATCGTAATCTGAACGTTCCTGGCTGGTATTGTATTCAGACTATCCTCAAAAACCCTTCCTATTATCTTGGCATAATTTCCTGATCTTGAATCCTCGAAAGGATTGTCGCAGGAAAGAAGCATCAAGAATATCATTATCAGGGTTATTATAAGTAGCTTTTTCATTTCAATCCCCCCTAGAATTGATCAACCGTAGATTGAATAGTAAATTCTCTTACACTTTTACCTTCAACATCTGTTCGTTTTGATTCTATTAGCTGCACATTACTGAACATGAGTGAAGTTTCAAGTCTTGCCATGAAGTCAGGTATAGTTAAATTAGTTATGGATACTCCCTTGAATTCAATAGTACTCTTTCCTGATTGCTTCAATTGAGTAAGCCATATCTGCTGAGGTAAGCAAGTATTTATCTCCTGCAATATGGAAACTGAACGATATCTGTCCTGATTAAGCTGCTGTATAGCATTTATGCGTTGATTAATTCTCTCTTTTCGTTCATTCAAAGCTTTCAATGCTTGCTGTTTCTTGCTTTTATCTTCAAATTCCTGTTGTTTCAAAACCACTGTCTTCTTGAGATTCTTGATTTTCAAAGTCTGCATCATAAACATACCAAGACATCCCAGTATTGAAATAAACAGGAGAATAAGCATAACTATTACAGGCAAGATACCCATTCCTGCTGGAGCAGGTCCTCCTATTGGAGCGGCTTCAGCACCTTTCTTTGGAGCAGAAGTTATACCTTTTTTCTGCCCTTTCTCTTTTCCTGCTTCTTCTTTAAGTAAGTTAATCTTTATCATAATCCATCACACCTTTCCCTTATGGCGCAACTAAAGCTAAACCCAGAGCCAGTGTATAAATATGGGCATCTTCAGCAATATCAGGTTTACTGGAAATATTAACTCTTTTTATAGGATTAAGTACTTCTACCTGGACATTAAGATTGTTCTCGAAATATGATTTAAGCCCTGGTGATTTTGCACATCCTCCGCTAAGAATCAACAGATCAATTTTACTTATGTCTGCCCCCACTGATTTTAGAGCAGCAAATGATCTGTTTATTTCCAGAGCCAAGTCCTTGGCTATTGTTGAAACAACTGATTCCACTGCTTCATTATCAATACCTGGTTTCTCTTCACCTTTCAATATTGCAGAAGCATCATCATATGATAAACCTATATTCTTTTGCAAAGCACTTATTATTGTATTACCTGCGAATGTAACATCTCTAGTGAAATAAGGGAAGCCCCCGCGCATTATATTGACATTGGTTACTGACGAGCCTATATTAAGGAATGCAATAGTCTTATCAAGATCTATTGAATAATTATGTTCATAAGCATTCTGGATAGCAAATGAATCAACATCCACTCTTCTCGGATTAAGACCTGCTTCCTTGATAAGTGAAGTATAATTGTTTACATGGTCTTTTTTTGCAGCAACCAGAAGGACATCCATCTGTGCCCCTTCTTCAGTATCATCTAGTATCTGGAAGTCAACATTGACTTCATCAATTTGATACGGGACATAACTCTCTGCCTCGAATCTTATTGATTCAGCCAGTTCTTCAGGAGTACATTTGTCAACTTTGATGCGTTTTATAATTACCGCTCTACCACTTACAGCTGTGACAACATCTTTAGTCTTGATGCTAGATTGCTGAATCAGATCCCTTATGGTATCAACAACAGCGAGTCTATCCATTATTTCCCCATCAACTATTGCATCAGGTAATAATGAGATCATTTTATAGTTAACAAGACTTATGCTGTCCTTAGCATGTTCCAATACAACAACCTTGATTAATCCACTTCCGATATCAAGGCCAATCACCTGTTGTTTCTTTGATTTAAAAAACATGCCCCTCTCCTTGCCTCTAATAAGATAACAATGTTAGGTTCAAGATTAAATATGAGGAATTCTTTGTCAAGCTAAAAATATTAAAGCTCAGTCAAGATTCCAAGGTAAATACCTATAAAAGTTAGAATTTATCAGTAAATCTGTAAAAATATTTTTTTTCAACAACTTACAGAACCTTCTTTATTATCTAACTTTAGCATTCTCATATAACCAATTATCAGTCATTGAATTATAAGGAATAAATTCTTTTTTCCCCCAAAAAAACATTTTCCTGCTAAAATCCAATTTTGTTCTTTTTTATGTAGTAATTTCCCAAATCTGATATTGAATGCGCTTCTATAGACAATTCATCTGTATTGCCTGAGATAATTTTCCATGCTGAAAGCTGGGCAATCATTGAAGCATTATCAGTGCAATACTCTATATCAGGTATGAGAATTACAGCATTATCTCCCAGTTCCTCAATAATCGAATTCCTCAATTTTGTATTAGCTGTTACACCTCCTCCCATTACAATTCTGTGACATTTAGTCAAATTCAAGGCTTTTTTCAATCTGTCTATCACCTGCCTGATTACTGCATCCTGAAAACTTGCTGCAAGATCCGATTTGAATTTATCATCAGGATTGTCTTCCTTCTGAAAATAAGCAAGTGCAGCAGTTTTTATTCCACTGAAGGAAAAATAATTATCATTCTGTTTTACTATTGGCAATGGAAAAGAAAACCTTTTCCTGTCTCCATTGATAGCGATTTTCTCAATAGCAGGACCTCCAGGGAAACCAATATCCATGTATCTTGCCATCTTGTCCAGAACCTCACCTGCTGCATCATCCACAGTGGTTGAAATAAGCTCGTAATCCCCGAAATTCTTGACAAGAAATATCTCTGAATGTCCCCCAGAAAGTACTACACCAAGAAATGGATATTCAGGTTTTGTATTATTAAGGAAAGCTGAAAAAAGATGTCCTTCTATATGGTCTATCCCGATAAAAGGTTTTGAAAGTGAATATGCATAAGCTTTTGCGAAAGACAGACCCACAAGAATACTTCCAATAAGACCCGGTTTGTATGTTACTCCAATTCCTGCCAGTTCAAATGGCTCTATCTGTGCTTTTTCAAGCAAGCTGTCAAGCAATACTGGCAGGGTTTCAAGATGATCTCTTGATGCAAGCTCTGGAACAACCCCTTTGAATTTCTCATGTACATCCTGGGTTTTTCTTTCCTCAATGAATTTACCTGATCCACTGAAATATAAAGCTATCGATGTATCATCACATGAAGTATCTATACCAAGAAAAATGTCCCTCATTACAAATCCAATATTTCTGCATCCATTACATTATTATTATCGACCGAAACAATCGCTGCTGTTGACCTGCCTGAAAGAATTCCGCAAGATTCACCGGGATTGAGGATCAAGGGTTTTCCTTTGCTAATGAATATCTCATGTGTGTGACCGAAAACCACTAAATCAAAATTAGGGCAATCCTTAAGCTCAAGAGCAATATCCTGTTCATGAAAAATAGCTATTCTAATATCATTCCATTTCACGAAACAACTGCTTCTAAGAAATCGCCCGTTTGTTCTTGCAATAAGGTTATTCAAGAGAATAACTTCACCATCATTGTTTCCCCTTACTGCATAAACAGGCACATTGAGCTCAAGAAGAGGTTTCAAGGTGAAAGGAGCTACAATATCACCAGCATGAATTATCAATCCTGCATTACTTTTCCTGAATATTTCAGAAGCAGCTTTCACTTTCTGCAGATTATCATGACTGTCTGATAAAATTCCTATTTTCATCTGCCCTTGCCTAACAAAAATTCCTTACAATATATTCTATTATATCTGTTGTTGCATGATTTTTCTCATCACCTGCTATTATTATCTCAATGCCAAGCTCTTTTGCCAGTTCCTTCTCAGGTACATTATCTTTTGTATAATCAGTCCCTTTTGCATGAACATGTGGTTTTACAATTCTTAATATATTTTCCACGGATGTTTCATCAAAAATAGTTACATAATCAACCATTTCAAGCCCGGAAACAAGATAGGCTCTGTCCTGTTCATTGATTATCGGTTTTTTTTCACCCCTGAGCGCTCTTACAGATTTGTCGCTGTTTATTGCTACAAGAAGGATATCACCATAATTCCTTGCTTCTCTGAGATACCTTATATGTCCAACATGAAGGATATCGAAAAGACCATTTGCGAGAACAATTTTTTTACCTTTATCATGCCATCTGGAAGAAAGTGATATTAAATGCTCTCTGCCTATTATCTTTTTTTTGAGCTCAGTATTATTCACAAATTGTCCACTCTCTTTTAATACTGACTTTTTAATAAGACAAGTCCTTGCCTGATATTTGACAAGTATGTCAAGCAAAATTTGAAAATTCTGTTTGAAAACTTGAAATCCTTGTATAATAACGATTTAAACCATTCAGGTATTATTTCATTCTCCTGCCCTTGATTTCTTCTTTTGTCTTTAAGCAATTATTGAATTTCTATTCTTGTATTGACATATTTATTCAATTGGAAGAACCGAACAAAATCATGATTGAACTTACAAAGGAATCTTTCTACAGGAATGTAATAAAGATAAATGAACTGCTCAGATCATTGGTGAATCTTAATGAAAAATACGCTCAGCCAATGAAAATTGGCAATATTACATTTGACTTGTTTACAGGAAATATTGATATTTTTGAACACATGAGAGATAAATTCAGCGATTTCCTTACTGAAGATAAAAGAGTAATAAAAGAATATTCGCATCTTCTACCTTCAGTAAATATAATAGTAAAGATAGATGGCAGGGAAGGTTTCGAGCATTTCATACATGGCAATGCTCATTATTTCATAAGATGGGATTGCATAGGAATAATAATCCAGAGTGAAAAATACAGCCTGATGGCTTATCCAAAACTTACAGCTGTTGAGAATGACAAAGTTATATCATTGAGAAAAGCTTATCCATTGAATGCATTCCTTAGAATATATTTTTCCACCCTTGTTCGCGACAAAAGCGCGTATCTTCTTCATGGGGCAAGTTTTTTCAAGGATAATTCTGGCATACTTGTTCTTGGAAGGGAAAAGCATGGCAAATCGGAGCTTTCCCTGAAAACAGCGGATGAAAGAAAGGATATTATTGTTGGAAGCGACGATCTTTCTTTAGTATATCATGACGGAGAGAAATATATACTTACCGGGACTCCTTTCTGCGGAACTGGAGGAATTTCCAGCAATACTTCTGCCCCCCTGAAAAAGATCTATTGCCTTTCATCCGGCAGTTCTGAAGAGAGATTTGACTGGACTTGCCTTCTAAGGCATTCAGTAATTTATGCTCCGTCAAAAGCTATTAACGATCATTACTTGAAAGGTGTCTGTGAGATTGCAGGAAATTTCGAAATAGAAAAATTTCCTGGCAAGGATCTATTCAGTTAACATGTAATAGATTATATTAATACCCATCCTGAATGCAGTTTCTCTTATATCTGGAGGATCATTA
Source organism: Candidatus Coatesiibacteriota bacterium (assembly GCA_016927185.1). GTDB lineage: Bacteria > JAFGND01 > JAFGND01 > JAFGND01 > JAFGND01 > JAFGND01. The sequence goes on along the minus strand of JAFGND010000080.1, from coordinate 4,167 downwards.
TGAGTTTGGGGGTCAGCCCATCCATCTGAAATATTGCTTTCCAATGTATAGAACAGAACCAGCCTTTTTTTCTGGAAGATACCGAATGCCTGAGGTTTCTTGTCATCATGCTTATGTATCTTTGGAAGACCATTGGGGAATTTATAGAAGCAATTGAAGATTGGATGTGAAGCTGGAATCTCCTGAAGCTCATCATTGGGGAATATTTTTTTTATAAGCTCCCTGAGGCTTTTATCCATTCCATAATCATCATCTACATATATGAATCCACCTCTTTTGACATATTCCCTTACCCTTGCCACTTCAGAAGGATTGAAAGTTATCCCTCCATGACCAGTAATGAATACGAAAGGATAGTTCATTATTGCATTAGACTTGAAATCTACTACATCAGTTGTCAGATCTATCCTTATATTTGTCCTCTTTTTTATCTCCCTTGCAAGATTTATGAGTGCTTCAGGATCGTTGTACCAGTCTCCGCCCCCGTCATATCTCAATCTGACTAATTTCAATGCAGAATCAGCGTTAAGAAATGTCAGAAGTGCCAGCAGAAAAAATGCGATTTTTTTCATTTCTTTCTTTCAGTAAGATAAAGGATGCTTCCTGTCAATCCACCAAACAAAGTGAGAGCGAAAATAACAGTGCTGAATGCGAATGCTTCCTCAGAAGTTTTCCCGGAAATCATTGTAACAAGTATGTAATAACCGCCTTCCCTGAAACCGATTCCCCCAATTGATGGAAGTGAAGTCACTATTGCAACAAGACTCACTCCAGTGCAGTAAACAAGAAACGGGATTTCAATCCCCAAGGCATATCCAAGGATCAAGTTGATTATTACTACAACCAGCTGGTACAATATAGAGATAATGAATACTTTCAGAAGGTCTATCTTTCTTTTCCTGAATCTGGAAAGATGAACCCAGAATCTGGAAAGTTCTTTTCCAATATTGAAAATTTTTATTTTTCTGAAAAATCTTATGAACATAAGAGCAAATTTTGGTATGAAGATTATAAGATAAAACATCATTATCAATATTGCAAATATTATAAGCAATATACTCATTTTTTTCAACAAGGCATTTTCTTTTATGTAATATAATCCTGCAACGGAAAGCAATGCCACTGCAGAAAAACCCACAAGCCTTTCCATGAAGACAGTAGAAAAACCATACCTTTTTATGCTCAAGCCCCTGTAAACATCTCCCCCAATTGCAGTAGGAAGTATATTGTTGAAAAAAAGTGCTATGAGGTTTTTCCTCAAGAGAAATGCAAGGGCTGGCTTGTTTTCCCTGTCAAAAAGTATCTGCCAGCGATAGCTTGATATGATATATGAAAAGAAATAAAGGAATACCGCTGCTGCAAGTGTCCATAATGGAATGTTGCAGGCAATCTCCAATGCTTTCCTGATATCCCCAACCTTATATAAGATGAGAAGCAGAAAGACAATACTGAGGGAAGTCCTGAAGAAAATTTCGAGATGCTTTCTTTTCATTTACGGGCATGCTTGAAAAAAGTTCATGATTGTTCAAGAAAAAAAGAAAAGGGGAGACTCATCTCCCCTCTCTTTGTTTCATCAAAAAGAGAAGCATTATTTTTCAATAAGCTGCTTTAAACCTTTTCCAGGCTTGAATTTTGCAACTTTCTTTGCCTTGATCTTCATCTTCTTCTTGGTGCGTGGGTTGATACCAGTTCTTGCATTTCTCTTTGCAACCATGAAAGTACCAAATCCAATGAAGGTTACTTTCTTGTCATGGACTAATGCATCCTGGATTGCTTCGATCAATGCTTTCAATGCTGCTCCAGCTTCTTTTTGATTGATGCCAGCTTTTTCGGCAATTTTCTTGACGATTTCATTTTTGCTCATTCTGGCCTGTTCTTTTTCTTTTGCCATTGCTATTCCTCCCGGAATTAAAATGTTAACGATGCAGTCATTAAGAAAAATAAAAATATTTATGTCAATAGAAAAATTATTTTTCTTTGCAATTTAATGGGTTATAAAAAAATAGTTTATACTATAAAATATTTAATTGATTGATATATAATCACTTAACATGTTGTATCTGATAGTAATAGTTTATAAAATAAAATATGATGAATAAACACTTTCCGATTTCATATCCTAAAAAAAAATGTTAACGCTAGTCATGAACTAAAATTGCTGACGAAAAATGATGTTTTGAGGCAAATTATGTATTTTGTAAATAATTGCATATCAATGATTTATAAAAATTACTTAAAGCAAAGTATTAAAAATATTTGTTTCTGAATTGTTTATTGTTTTTTTTAATGATTTAATTATTAAGTATTTTCACGATGTATTGAATATGTTTTGCTATAGCGGATTTGAAGCATGTTTAAAAATATTTTTATTTTTATTTTATAATAGAAAACTCTGAAATGAAAAAATAAAAAAAATAATTTTATGATAGAAACTGCTTGTAGAGTGCAGGAAGTTGCTCTGAAAAGTATTTCTATATATGCAGATAATACACGTTGAATATTACTTTAAAATCAGTGAATTATATATAATTATGATTCTATATTATATAGTTAGCAAATTCCAAAGCCTTCTGAAATCTTCTTTTGCGCTTTACTGAGAATGTTTATAATTGCTTGAAACTATATTTATATATTTGCATATTTTAGAAGATAAAACCCTTGACTTTTTTTAAATGAATTATCAACTGAAAGAAGAATATTGCAAATATATAAAAATGTGCATGAATGATTGTTTCACAAAGATTTGCAAGAAGAAAGAAGGTTGATATGAAATCTTTAATAATATTGGTGGTCTTACTTTCATTTATAGCATTATCATCAGACCAGCTTTGCTGGCCACAATACGGAGCTGATTCAAGACATACTTCAAATATTGATGTAAATGGATTGTTGAAGAAACCTACTCTAGGGTGGGAATTCAGGAGAGATACAACAGGTAATTATCCATGGAGAATAAAGGAATTGTCACAGATAGTGATGGGAATTTCTATTTTGCAGCTATAGATGAAGAAGGGAATGCAGATACGCATTTTCATTCTTTAGATATGAATGGAAATCCAAGATGGGAAAAGAAATTCAGACCAAGTGGAAATCCAAATTATACGATTCTGGACGATACAAGAAAGCAGCTTTATTTCCAAGCACTTACAACTTTAGAAGCTTACACAACAGATGGAGACTTGATATGGACAAAAACTGGCACAGGATATGCTCATCAGTTAGTACTTTCAGAAAAAGGTAATATTTATGCTAATAGCGGTTGGTTGTATAAAATAAGTCCTGATGGAACAACAATATGGGAAAAAGATTACAGAATTCACTATGAAAAAACTCCAGCAATTGATATAGATGAAACATGTTATATCATAGATGAAAAAAGCGTTCTTAATTGTATCGATTCTCTTGGAGAGTTAAAATGGACATTCAATTTAGGAACACTTACTGGAACACAAAGTATAAGTATCGGTGACAGCACTATTTATTATGTCTGTGACAAGAATCTGCTTTGCATAAGAAAAGATGGAACTGAAAAATGGAGATATGGGTTTGACAAAATAGAATATTATGCTGAAGGTACTCCATCAATAACATCAGAAGGAAATATTGTATTTAGAAATGGTAATTATATTTACTGTTTCAAGCTAGATGGAAGTATAAAGTTCCAGTGGGATGGTGGACAGAAATATACGAATCATTATCCAATAATAATAGACAAGGAAGACAGGATATATGAAATGGATGTCTGCCTGGATAAAGAAGGTAATGTTGTATGGAATTACGGAGGAGATTATGATGAAAATCTGATTATGGATAAGTATGGAAGATTAGTTAAAACATTTTCTAATATTTTCTATTATGGTGTAAATTGCTATAAAGATCCATCTGGTTTCAGTAATAACAATTCCTCTTCCAGTTTACCCTCCAGGTCTCTCTCAGTTTCCCCCAACCCCTTCTCCTCTCGCTTGTCACTCTCCCTTCCTTCCTCAGGAGCAATCTATTTTATTACTGGTCAGCTGATTATGAACCTCGATAAAGGCAAACATTCTCTTGATACTAGCAGCTGGAGAGAAGGAATATATATAGTTAAGTCAGGAAAGGAATGCAAGAGAGTTGTGAAGGTAAATTAAGGAGGTTAAAATGAAACGATTGTTATTAATTATAATTTTG
>JAFGND010000014.1 GCA_016927185.1 Candidatus Coatesiibacteriota bacterium | reverse complement strand
AGAATTATGATAATTAAAAGATTTCTCATTTTAGCCTCCTTAATATAATCATGGTCTTCCCTTTTATATATATTTCACATAAAAATTGACAATATTAAATGTCAAGGATTTTCTAAGATATATTTAGTTAGCTACTGAATATTCTGTAACTGAAAGAAAATACGCTCTGACACGTGCCAGAGCGTTTATTGATTTACTTGACTACCAGTATCTTCTTTGAGATGATCTGATTAGCACATTCTATCTTTATGAAATAGACACCTGCACCAAGCTTTGTTGCTGGAATGTTAATATAAGTTGATGTCTTATAGGGATTTGGCAATGCAGTTTCATAGTGTTTGCGACCTGTTATGTCATAAACACTTAGCTTGCCAGTCAGCTTTTCTGGAGACATTATTCTGACATGACAATTATCCCTGACAGGATTCGGGTAAACCATCACGCTTAAAGGAGTTGGCTTGTAAAATTTTGTTGTACTTGTTTCAAATCCAGTGCTTTCCTTGTATTCTGCAAGAAGCTTGGATTTGGGATCAATCGTGAAATTTTCAGGCTTGAAACCAAGTTCAACTGAAGCTGAATAGCTTTCTCCTCTCATGTTTACTACAATGAGAGTATCATGGGTTGCATCCCAGAATCTTATTTCAAGAGGGAATTCGAATATGCTTGCTTTTGGATGAGACTTGCGCTGAACCTGTTCCAGCTTCATTTTCACTCCAGTATCTATCGGAGTGAAAGTGTAATCAAGTATCGGATGTCCGATACCTCCAAGCCACTGGATAAGGAAAGATCTCAAGCTTTCCCCTGTACTTTTCTCATAACTCAATATGAAATCCTCGGTTATGGCTGAAATATACTTGTATTCCCTTCCATAATTTCTCTGGGCATTATAAAATTTGCTGTTTTCATTCACGCTGTCAGAATTCTCCAGTTTCAGTCTCAGCATTTCCATTATGAATGCACCCTTATAATATATCATGGATTCGCATCCAAAACAATCCAGTATGCTCTTGTTCCATTGTTCAACATGAAATGCTGCCTCAAGATAATAAGGTCTTATTGTATCCCATGGAGCTCCCTGCAAGAATGCGTAATAAAGCCATTCACTATGAACTGCCCATGCCTCATTGAGCCATGTATCATACCAGGTTCCACATGTTACCATGTCACCCCACCATTGATGTGCAAGTTCATGAAACAATACATCAGGTTCCCTGTAGCCCCAGTCGCTGTAACTTATCATTGTCTGATGCTCCATGCAATAACTTCCTATGAAGAATTCCATGCTTCCAACTCTTTCAGCACGGAAAGGATAGGTTCCATAGAATCTCTCACATAAAGTTATCATGTCAGGGAACTGGGCAAGCTGTTCCTTCCTCTGGGCTCCCTTGTCTGCATCGAAATAATGAGTTACAGGCATGCCATTATGCTGTTGAATCAGGCTGTCAAATCTGGCTGCTGAATATGCAATGAGATAAGTGGATACTGGATAATCAGACTTGTAATGCCAGTCAGAATATCCTCCTGAGGATGACTTTTCTACAAGAAGCCCGGTTGCCTGCAGGTTTACTGCATCGGGTGTTCTGTAAATTTGCTCTACACCAAGTTCTGCCTTGTCAGAAGGTATGTCATTGCATGGGAACCAGTATCTTGAATCTTCAGGTTCAGTCATGGTATATGATATATCAGTTCCTTCAAAATATAATCCTGCCCTGGGTTTTCCATGATAGTAGACTATTATGCTTACAAGATCAGCTGGAGTATAAGTTTTATCCAGTCCTATTGTAAGTATGCTATTCTCGTGACTGAAATACAGTTTTGTTCCTCCTTCAGTCTTTACGCTGTCAGTAGATAAACTGACTAAATCAAGATAAACCGTATCAATTGGTGCACCATTTGGAAGAAGCTTGATGCCGCAATAACCATCAATCTCTTTGTTTGTAAAATCCAGATTGAGATTGATCTTGTAATGCTGGACATTGATCTTCTTGTAAGGTGCCTTTATCGGGTTTGGAGGATTTACCGGCTTTCTTATCACCTTGTAATCGGGACCTAATGCCAGTAAAACCATCAGGAGAAGATGTAACATAAAACCTCCTTGTATTGGGTTACTATATTAGACACAATAATTGTTAAAAAGTTTCATAATTTTTCATTTGATTACTGCAATTCGCTTGGTTATCACATTCCTGCCTTCAAGTTTGATGGATACAATATATATTCCTTGAGGAATATTTTGCAAGCTGATTCTTGCTTTTGATTTTTCACTCAGCTGCCTGGAAATATCTATATTTTCCAGCTTTCTTCCTGTAATATCATAAATCTCCAGTCGACCTTTCAAATTCCTCTCGTTACCTCTTGTAGAAAGATGGAAGTAATTCCTTGCAGGATTTGGATATAGCTTTATTTCAAGAGGAACTGGTTTGTATGAACTTGCATAGCTGTTCTTGAAACCTGTTCCTTTTTTATACTCGGCAAGTAACTTGTACCCTGGATCGAATGTCCACTCCGCAGGCTGAAAACCAAGCTCAATCTTGCCTTCATATGTTTCCTTAGTGAAATCTATTTCGACGGTAGTGTCATGGGAAGCGTCTTTAAATCTTATTTCAAGAGGAAATTCGAAAATGCTTGCCTTTGGATGAGATTTTCTCTGTACTTGTGAAAGATTAAGCTCAACTCCAGTAGAATATGGAGAAACGACATAATCAATTACTGGATGACCAATTCCACCTATCCATTGCACAAGAAAACTCCTGAGATTCTGATTGGTGCTTTGCTCCCATGAACGTATGAAATCCTCTGTTACTGCACTCAGATATTTATATTCAGAACCGTATCTGCGTAATGAATTGAAGAATATGCTTTCAGGATAAATGCTGTCTTTTTCCTCAAGCTTGAGACGAAGCATTTCCATTATGAAAGCTCCCTTGCCATAAACAAGTCTTTCGCAACCAAAGCAGTCAAGCATGCTTTTACTCCAGTCTTCTATACGCAAGGCATTCAGTAGATAATCATGTCTTACATCAAGCCAGTCTTGATTATCCATGAAATGATAATAAAGCATTTCGCTGTAGGTTGCCCAGCTTTCATTAAGCCATGTATCATACCATGTTCCGCATGTAACCATATCTCCCCACCACTGATGGGATAGCTCATGGAAAATCACCCATTGCTCGCTGAATGCCCAGTCACTCATGCTTATCATTGTCTGATGCTCCATTCCACCACCAGTTATGAATTCCATGCATCCAAGCCTCTCATTCCTGAAAGGATAAGTTCCATAAAAAGTTTCGCATAGTGTAATCATGTCTGGAAAGGTTGAAAGCTGCTCTTTTCTCTGAGAAGATGATGATTTATAGAAATAATGAGTGACAGGCATTCCCTTATGCTCCTGAATGAGGCTGTCAAAATCTGCTGCAGAAAATGCAATAAGATATGTGGCGATAGGATAATCAGACTTGTAATGCCAGTATGCATAACCTCCTGATACAGTCTTTTCAACAAGTTTGCCATTAGATTGCAGATTGATGTTTTCCAGAGTCCTGTAATACTGCTCCACACCAAGTTCTGCCTTGTCAGAAGGGATGTCATTGCATGGGAACCAGAATCTTGAATCCTCTGATTCAGTATGGGTATCAGCAGAATTCTCGTAAAAATACACACCTGCCGTCGGATGTCCATGATAATATACGTAAATGCTGACAAGTTCCGCTGGATTGTAGAGCCTGTCGAGTCCTATTGTAAGGATACTTCCGTCATGGCTGAAATAAAGCTTTGTTCCTCCTTCAGTCTTCACACTATCTGCGGTCAGGTTCACTAAATCCAGATAAACCGTATCAATTGGAGAACCATTAGGAAGCAGCTTTATTCCGCAGCTTCCATCAATCTGCTTTCCTGCGAAATCAAGATTCAGATTGATCTTGTAATGCTGGATGTTTATCTTCTTGTATGGTGCTTTTACTGGATTGGGAGGTTTGACAGGCTTGTAGTAGAATTTATCATAGGGATTAAGAGCAAGCAAAAGCAGGAAAATCATCTCGTGCATGAAAACCTCCTTGTTATTTCATTATTGCGAGTTTCTTATTAATATTCTTTCCTTCAATCTGAACATTCACAAGATAAATGCCTGATGACAGCTTCCTGACTGGAAGCAATACTATTGTCTTTCCATTATATGGTGCAGGTATATCTTTCTCTATACGTTTTCTTCCAGCTATATCATAAACTGCTATCCTGCCCTTGAGTTTTCTCTCTGTATTGAATCTGACATAACAATCATCTCTTGTGGGATTTGGGTATATATAATAATCTATATTGACAGGTAAGTATTCAGCTCTTTTTTTATCATCAAATTTGGAGTAATGCCCGTATTCAGCAAGAAGCTTGCTATTGGGATCAAGCGTCCAGCTTGTTGCATTGAAACCTATATCAACTGTATCCCTGAATGTGGAATTATTCATTTCAACTGATATCAATGTCTCCCTGTCTGCTCCATTGAACTTGATTTCAAGAGGGAATGTGAACAGCGAAGCATTCGGATGATCCTTCTTCTGTCTCTGCTCCAGGTAAATATCTGCACTATTGCCATCTGACACTATCCTGTATTCCACAATAGGATGTCCAATTCCTCCGAGCCATTGCATGAGGAAATCCCTCAAGGAATCATTTGTACTGTGTTCCCAGCTTAAAATGAAATCCTCTGTTACTGCAGACCTGTATGAATACTCACTCCCATACTGGCGGAGAGAGCTGAAAAACTGGCTTCCCGGATAAATGCTGTCTGTTACATCAATTCTCTGCCTCAGCATCTCCATAACAAAAGCACCTTTCCCGTAAGTCAAGCTTTCGCATCCGAAGCAATCCAGAATGCTCTTTTCCCAGGAATCGCTATAAACAACATTGTCTCTTTCAATCTTTCTGTAATCAGCCCATTTATAATTCTCTATTTTATGTGCATACAAATACTCGCTGAAAGTAGCCCAGCTTTCATTCAACCATGTGTCATACCATGTTCCACATGTGACATGATCCCCCCACCATTGATGTGACAATTCATGAAATATAACCCATGTATATTCATATCCCCATCCATTCATGCTTATCATTGTCTGATGTTCCATGCAGTATTGTGGATTCATCCAGTATTCCATTGTCCCTATTCGTTCATTACGGAAAGGGAATACTCCGTAATACTGCTCACACAGATTTATCAAAGTCGGGAAATTCGAAAGCTGATTCTTTCTTGATGCGGAATAATTACTGTCAAAGTAATGAGTTACAGGCATTCCGTTATATGATTGTATCAGGCTGTCATAAGGAGCTGCAGCAAACGCAATCAAGTACGTTGCTATTGGATAATTGTGCTTATATGACCATGTGCTAACATCCCCGCTTGTTGTTCTTGAATAAAGAAGTCCGTTTGCCTGCAAGATAATATCCTTTGGCAAGGTATAAATCTGTTCCACTCCCATATCCGCCTTGTCAGAAGGAATATCATTGCATGGGAACCAGAACCTTGAATCCTCAGGCTCAGTCTGTGTCCATGCAGTATTAGGCTTGCTTGAACCAAAGTACAATCCTTTAGAAGGTTTACCGTGATAAAAAACTGACAGGTTTATTGTATCAGATGGAGAATACTGCCTGTCAAGAGTAATTTTAAGGATACCACTTGAATGCACGAAAGCAAGCTTTGAGTTTTCTGTTTTAACGCTGTCAGTTGTCAGGTTCCAGAAATCAAGAGATACTTCATTAATATAAGTGTCTTTAGGCAATATCTTGATAGTGCAGCATGCATCAATCTGCCTGTTAGTCATATCCAGCTTGATGTTCAACCTGTAATGCTGTATATCTATATCCGTGAATGGTGCTTTTACAGAGTTTGGTTTAGGAGTTGGTTTCAAATGCAATCTTGGATCAGCTGTGAGTGAAAAAAGAAGCAAAAGGAAAAAATTAAGCATTTCAAATTCCTTTATTTGAATTCCTCTGTAACATCTTTGTCTTCCAGCAATATCCGAAAGTCAGTCTGTGAAAAAGTCAGAATTTCTTTCAACTCGATATTAAATATATCTTTTTTCTGAAATTCGTCAAGCTTTTCTGATGCATTTTCTTTCAGGAATTCTATCACTTTTGAATTAGCTTCAATTACAAGAGGTTTTTTCATTGCTCCAATAATTCCTATTCTGGAAAGTATCCTCAGGATTTGCATGGAAACACATTGGGTAGAAAGCAACATGCCCTCTCCCTCACAATAAGGACAGATTTCATAACAAACTGAGTAAAGATCCTGCTTCACCCTTTTCCTTGTCATTTCAACGAGTCCAAGTGGACTTACTTCGAATGTCTTTGTATGAGATCTGTCTCTTTTTAATGCTTCCTTGAGTGCAGAAATAACTTTCTCTCGCCCTTCCACATTCATCATGTCAATGAAATCAATTACGATTATCCCTCCCAGATCCCTTAACCTCAATTGCCTTGCTATTTCATGAGCAGCTTCAAGATTTGTCTTCAGAATGGTTTCCTCTGGATTAACTTTTCCCGTATACCTTCCTGTATTTACATCTATACATATGGAAAGTCTGTCAGACACCTCCTCCTGATTTACTATAATGGGTGTCAGGGCTTCAACTTTGTCAATTACAATATAGCCTCCTGATTTCAACCATACCTTTCTCTGGAATGCCTTTTTTATCTCATTTTCTATTTCGAATGCATCAAAAATGGGTATGTCATTGGTGTAGTTAACTATGTAGTCTGCTGAATCTGGTGTATTTCTAAGAAGATATGATCTTATCTTGTTATAATAAAGCTCATCATCAATTGTCAGTTTGTTTACTGAACTTCCAAAACTGTCTCTCAGGAAATTCAGTACTGGATCCTGTTCCTCGTAAATCAGTGCAGGAGGAGTTGACTTTTCAAGGGTCTTCTTTATTTCATCCCATATTGAAAGCAGGTACTCCATGTCTTTTTTGATTAGTTCATCATCCTTGCCTTCTGCTTCTGTCCTGACAATAAATCCAGTCTTGCCTCGCCTGTTATCTCTAATTATCCTTCTCAACCTGTCTCTTTCATTCTTGTCAAGTATCTTCTTGCTTACTCCTAAATGATCTATGGTTGGCATGATAACTACATTCCTGCCAGGAAATGAAAGGCTAGTACTTACTCTTGGACCTTTGGTATTGATTGCCTCCTTTATCACCTGAACAAGAACTTCCTGACCTTTCTTTAGAAGTGACTCAATTGGTTTGGTTTCAAATTTATCCTTATTATTCCTTGCATTTTCAGGATCACTCAGATCAAGATCATCAAGGTTGCCAGGTGGAACGTCCATATCGCTTGCATGCAGAAATGCATTCTTGTCCAGCCCTATATCAATAAAGGCTGCCTGCATTCCGGGGAGTATGGCCTTTACCTCTCCCAGATATACATTTGCAAGTATATGATGCCTGCTTCTGTTCTCTATATAATATTCTACCAGCTGTTGATCCTCCAGGACTGCTATCCTGACTTCATTCATTTCTACATTTATTACTATTTCTTTGTACATTTCTTCAGCTTTCTATTACTAGCTCCCTTGAAAAGGGATCTGGATTAACACTTATCTTTTTTATCTGCATTGTTTTTCTTCCTATCAAATATTCAATGAAAAGGATTGGATTAAGGTAATTGGTTTCATTGTTCACTAGTGTGAATACGAAATCATCGTTATTTATGCTGAACTTCTTGAGGCTTTTGTTTATGCTGATTTCCTTCTTCTTGCCTTCAACATTCACCTTTGTAACTACTGCTGCAGGGTTTCTTATATCAGCAATCCTTTCCTTGAAATTTCTTTTCTCGTTTTCGTCCAAGCTCCCAAGATTAAAAAAATAATCTATGCCTTGTATCATTTTCATCAGGGATGGAGCATTTCTTGCAATACGTCCCACTTTCTCTATTTCTATTCCGATATTGTTGATATTCATCAGCATTGCTTTCAAGATGGCAATGGGAACTTCCCTTTTTGCCTGGAAATCAAAATATTCCGCAAGACTCTCTATGCCTAGTGGCAAGGGAGGACCGAATGAGAATTTGGGACGCGGAGTATATCCTTCGCTGAAATCCACTGGGATTGAGAATTGCCTGAACAATCTGTCAAAAATCCTTCCCATATCAAGATGAGAGGCAAATCTTGCATGCTCGGACTTTGTGTAATGAACGCGATATGAAGGAGCTTCTTTTTCAAGAGCTACTTTTGTCTTCTGCCTGCCAAATGATGTGGTTTCAATAGTAATACGTCTGGTGACTGGAGAGGAATTCTCAATCCTTGTCTTTTCACTACAAGCTCCGCAATTATTGCAGCTATCCTGATTACAGGGAGGAGTAAGCAGTCCCTGAATTGCCTTTTCATATTCATTCCTCAAGAATTTCTCACTTATATTGCAGTTAATGAAAGACCATGGCAGTTTCTCATCAAGAGCATATCCTCTGCTAAGCTCATCCCAGCTCAAGCCGTTACTGGTGCATGCTTCATCCCATCTTGTAAAATCGAAGAATTCCGACCAGCCTGTAAGATATTCACCATTATTATAAGCAGATAAAAGAAGTGCTGAAACTCTCTCATCACCTCTTGCAAGAACCGCCTCTATAAGAGACTCTTCATATACAGGCCATTTTATCTTGACTGCATGTCTCGGCATCTTCTCAAACAAAAGCTCAGTTTTTTCCTTGATTTCTTCTCTTGAAGAAAATCTCATCCACTGGAATGGAGTATGAGGTTTTGGAATGAAAATCCCTAAATTTATGTTTACCAGTGCATTATGCCTTCTTGCCATATATGCGATTTCATCAGACAGCTCTGCAATACCTTCAATATCCTCAATTGTTTCTGTTGGAAGCCCTATCATGAAATACAGCTTCACTGTCTTCCACTGATTCTTCAAAGCCATGTCAACAACCCTTATTATATCAGAATTGCTTATGGTCTTGTTTATGACATTCCTCAGCCTTTCTGTCCCGGCTTCAGGAGCAAAAGTCAATCCTGAATGCTTTCCAAGAGCCAGTGATTTCAACATATGTATATCGAAATTATCTCCCCTTATTGATGGCAGTGACAGGGAAATCCTTTTTGATGTACAGTATGGAAGTATAGCCTGGGATAATTCATTGAAAAGGCTGTAATCCGTTGATGATAAAGAGGAAAGAGACAAATCTTCCCAGCCTGAGTTCTTTATTCCCTGTTCCATCAAGTAAATTATGTCATCTGCAGCTCGCTCCCTCTTTGGTCTGTTTATGAAACCTGCCTGACAGAATCTGCATCCTCGAAGGCATCCTCGCATTATCTCAATATTCAGCCTGTCATGTGTTGTCTCAAGTATTGGCACCAGGGGTTTTGAAGGATAATCCTCTCTTGAAAGGTTTTCTGTAACTGCATATCTGACAATCTTTTCCGCACTCATGGAAGGCAAATAGAAATGCATTGATTTGTCAAGTGCTTCAAGCCTTTCCCTTTTACATTCCCTGGGAAATTTCCTTAATGCTTCAACAATTTCATTGACAAGTATCTCGCCATCACCAATTGCGAATGCATCCAGAAAACTGTTGAGTGGCAATGGATTAATAGTGCAGGGACCTCCCCCAAGAATTATGGGATGAGAATTATCTCTTTCTGAAGAGAGAATGGGGATTCTTGCAAGGCTAAGTGCATGCAGTACATTAGTATAAGAGACTTCACTCTGCAGAGATATTCCTATGACATCAAATTCCTTCAAAGGCATCCTGTTTTCAATAGAAGATAGAGATATATTCTTTTCTTTCAATAGATTAGAGAAATCTTCCCATGGCAGGAAGACCCTCTCACACAAGAAGTCTTTCTCCCTGTTTAAAAGATGATAAATTATTGAAATTCCAAGATTTGATTGTGCAAGCTCATAAGGTTCAGGAAAAAGAAGTGCAATCCTGTAAGGTGTTTCACTCCATTTTTTTATAATTACATTTTTCTCGCCACCAAGATACCTCAAGGGTTTCTGTATACTCCCGAGAAAATCTATAATCTCATTAAATTCATTCATTAAATGTTATCTATGAAATGCTCAGCGGACACTGCAGCAATTGCACCATCAGAGCAAGCAGTCACTATCTGCTTCAAAGGTCTCTGCCTTACATCTCCTGCTGCGAATAATCCAGGCAGACCACAGCTCATTTTCTCATCTGTTATTATGAAACCATAAGGGGAAATCTTTATATCAAGATCAATGAAATCAAGCTCTGTTTTCCAGCCAGTATAGAAAAATACTCCATCAATTTCAATATTCTTCTCTTCAGCACTCACTACATTCTGCAACACTATTCCATTAACCAGGTTATCTCCTGTTATCCCTAGTGGAACATATTCAAGAACTAGTTCTATCTTATCATTGTTTCTTGCCTGATATTCAAGATATTTGCTTGCCCTGAACTGCTTTCTTCTATGAATAATGTAAACCTTTGATGCAAATCGTGTCAGAAATATTGCTTCAGAAACAGCAGCATCTCCTCCTCCAACAACAGCAACTACCTTGTTCTTGAAGAAAGCTCCATCGCAATTAGCACAGTAGCTTACGCCTCTTCCAACAAGTTCAGTCTCTCCAGGGATATTAAGCTTGTTCGGAACGCAACCTGAAGCTATAATCACAGCCTTTGATATATAAACGCTTTTTTCTGTCTTTATATTGAATCTTCTGTCATATTTCAATGATATGACTTTCTGGCTTTCAATTCTTGCACCAAATTTTCTTGCCTGGTCAGACATCTTGAAAACCAGTTCAGTTCCTGAAATCCCTTCCGGGAAACCTGGATAATTATCTATATGATAAGTAGTTGCAGCGAGTCCACCAGGGAAGGACTGCTCGAGAACAAGCGGATTCAAATAAGCCCTTGCAGCATATATTGCTGAAGAGAGGCCTGCAACCCCTGCTCCGATTATGACTATCTGCTCTTCCTGCAAAATGCCTCCTTTAATTTTCTTAATGACGGTTTAATATAGCTTTTTTCTGTCAAGCTTAAGTTGAATTTTAGAAATGTAAAGTATTCAAAGCTGTTTTTGCTTGACAAAATAAAAGCGAAACCTGATGCACATTGAAAATTAATCATTAAAGGTGACAATCAAGGAGTTATTCTAATGAAAATACCCATAATTTTTATTGAGATATTTCTCCTGATTTCATTTCTCAAGGCAAGTCATAAGGATTACCCAGTAGCAATATCAGGCAGTTCTGACAAGACAATAAAACTCTTCTGTCTGTCAGAAGGCATCAAAATAAGGACAATGTCTTCTCATTCATCAACAGTCAATTCAGTTGTCATTTCTGAAGACGGGATGAAGGCATTATCCGGAAGCAATGATATGACCTTGAAATACTGGAATCTTGTAACTGGTGAATGCATAAGGACATTGACTGGACATGATAAAAGCGTGCTTTCTGTTTCAATTTCAAGAGATGGCAATTTCGGGTTTTCAGGTTCTTCAGAGGACAGCTGCCTGAAGTACTGGGATCTTGAAACAGGCAATTGCTTAAGAAGCTGGAAATCAAGCAATATGTCCAATAATGGTGTTGACATATCACCTGACGGGAATTTCGGATTATCATGTGGCAGTGACAACAAGATAGATTACTGGAACCTGATTACAGGTGATCTTATAAGGACAATGACTGGTCATATTTTGTCAGTCTCGTCAGTTGTATTCTCACCTGATGGCAGATATGCATTATCAGCGAGTTTCGATGCAACCCTTAAGTACTGGGACTTGTCAACTGGAGAGTGCATAAGGACCATGTCTGGACACAACCTCCATGTGAATTCTGCTGTCATATCATATGACGGTTTGTATGCTCTTTCAGGAGGCTGACATTATGTAGTCAGATATTGGGAAATATCAAGCGGCGACTGCAAGAGAATAATGGAAGGTCATACTGATGCTGTCTTGCCTGTCGATTTCACATCTGATGCAAGATATGGTCTTTCAGGAAGCTGGGATAATACACTGAAATTCTGGGATCTGTCAACTGGTAACTGCGTAAGAACTATTGATGCAGATGATGACATATATTCAGTATCTGCAAGCAAAATGTTCCTTGACATGACTTACCCGAATGGAGGAGAAAAATTTTATGAAGAGAATGATACTTCAACAATACTCTGGGATACTTTTGGGGCAATGGATTCAGTTCTTCTTGAGCTTACTACTGATGCAGGGAAAAACTGGAGTGTTATTTCAAAATGCGAAAACAATGGCACTTTCAAATGGACACTTCCTGAAGTTAAAAGTACTGAATGTAAAATCAAGATAAGCGGTTACAGCAATAATATCGTAGTTCCCATAGATGAAAGTGATGATTTTTTTGAAATGAATACTGTTGGATTCAAAAACAGAACCTCATCTTCTTTGCTTCCATATCACTCCTTCTCAGTTTCCCCAAATCCTTTCTCAGGCAGACTTATGATTTCTCTTCCTTCCTCAGGGGCTATCTATTCCCTTACTGGTCAATTAATAATGAAACTTCCTAAAGGCAAACATTCTATTGATACAAGCAAATGGAGAGAGGGAGTT
>JAFGND010000079.1 GCA_016927185.1 Candidatus Coatesiibacteriota bacterium | reverse complement strand
TAGTGTGAGCAGAAAATGCACAAAAATGCCCTCAAATTCTCTTTTTAGTGTGAGCAGAAGGTGTCAGTTTTTAACGAGCAACAACATCATTCGGATGCCAGTTATCAATGCTTTTAAATACAATAACTTAATTCCTATAATTACTTAACTATAAATAAATTAAGCAAGTTTACTGATTTTTTGAACCTGGTGAGTCAGGGAGATAATCAAAATAATATTTCAAGAAAATGCTTGTCTTATTTGAATATATATTGATTGATGTTATAAGGCAATAATAAACAGAACAGGAAGCAGCAGGCTAACTATCTATATAAAAGAAGGATAACTGGAAATGAGCAAGCTGATTTGCAGCCTTATTTTGATATTTTTTTCAGCTTTCTCTGAAATCTCAGCTCTCAATCAATATAATATGGACATTCAGGAATGCAGGGAATTTATAAAACAGAACTCCCTGAAATGGCAGGCTTCAGAGAATCATTATACCAATCTGCCTGAAAGCGCATTAAAGAACTTGCTTGGAAATCATGAAGAAAAACCTTTTCCATTTCTCCCCAAAAAGAATTTCAAGAGAAATATAAAACTTCCTGAATATTTCGACTGGTCTAATATGTCTGGCAAGGATTGGATGACTCCAGTAAAGGATCAGGCAATGTGCGGTTCATGCTGGGCTTTCACTGCGATAGGTGTACTTGAGGCATTGATAAATATTGCTTCAAATGATCCTGATTATGATATTGACCTTTCAGAGCAGTATATTGTCTCAAGCTGCTGTTCAGCTGGAGATTGCTCAGGTGGAACTGCATACACTGCAGCTTTCTGGATAGAGACAAACGGAGTCCCTGATGAAGCATGTTATCCATACGTTGCAAGGAATTCCAATTGCAGTGAAAGATGCAGTGATTATGATACAAGACTTTTCTATTTCAGGACTGATTCATATATATGTTTTGAACCTGATGTAGAAGCTATCAAGCAGGCATTAAGATCTGGTCCTGTTGGTTGCAGCATGTATGTGTCAGTAATGCACCTTAGATTCTACAGTCAGGGAATAATAGCTGATACAAGAAGCAATACCATGCAAACCAATCATACTGTTATTATTGTAGGCTGGGATGACAGCAGGAATGCCTTCAAGATAAAGAATTCATGGGGTGCGGATTGGGGAGAAAATGGTTATGCATGGATAGGATTTGGTACCCAGGAAATAGGAACCAAATCATGGTCAGGTACTGCATATTCAAACAAGGACTTCATTGTTCTTGAACCGAATGGAGGAGAAGTATTGCAGGCAGGACTGAAAAAGGAAATAAAATGGATATGTCCTTCGGAACTTGATGCATTCTTGCTGGAATATACAACAGACAATGGTAAGGTATGGAAAAAGATTGCAGATGTAGAGAAAAAGAGGAATTATGTATGGTCAGTTCCTTACACCCCCTCTGATTCATGTCTGGTAAGAATAACAAGCGGTCAGTTCAAGGATGAAAGCGATGGTTTGTTCTCCATAGTTGCAGGACATACGGATGACGTTTCAGATGCAATACTGACTTCTGATGGCAGATATGCTATTTCATGCGGGAGTGACATGACAGTCAAGATATGGACTGTTGAAGACGGAAAGCCATTCAAGACTATAAATGATAATTCCGTTCTGCATTGCACTGACACAAAAACAAGCTATTCATATATTGCAGCTGGAACTGGTGACGGAATGCTTAAGGCATGGTCCTTCCTTTCGGGAGATCTTGTGCTTGAAATAAAAGGTCATAATTACTGGGTAGTGGATATGAAATGCTCTCCTGATGGCAGATATGGACTTACAGGAAGTTACGATTCCACAATGAAATACTGGAACCTCTTTGATATGATTCTTGTAAGTGCTTTTCCCCATCCCTCATATGTAAGCTCCGTATTATTCAGTCCTGATGGGAAATATGCTGCCTCAGGTTGCTGGGATGGCAAGGTAAGATATTTCGATTTGGCAAGCGGAGAAAACATTCTGACCATGTCAGGACATACTTCCCTGGTTCTTTGCATAGATATAGACAGCAAGGGAGAGTATATTGTATCTGGAGGTAATGACAACACCATAAGATACTGGAGATTGTCTGATGGGGCATGCATGAAGACAATATATGACACTCATCCTGTATCGTCATTGGCTTTCTTTAATGATAGAAAGAAAATCCTTGCAGGATATGAAAATGGCTTGATAAAATGCTGGGATCTTGAAACAGGAAGCAGCACCAAGACTTATATTTCCCATACTGACAAGATAAATTCGCTGTTCTTGAATCCTTTTGATACATATTTTCTTTCAGCAGGAAGAGACAGAATGCTCAAGTACTGGTATCTGGAAGATGGCAGTTTCAGGAATATAGGTTCATATTTGGAAGTCATGTATCCTGATGGGGGAGAGAAATTTGAGGCAGGAAGTATTCAGGAAATAAAGTTTTCATCAATCTTCAATGATTCCGTTAATATCAGTTACAGCATTGATAATGGAGAAAACTGGATTTTCATAGACAGGATTTCAGGCAGAGTTAATACTTATAAATGGAAAATTCCGGAAACCCCATCAGAAGAATGCCTGCTCAAGATAGAGAATAATTGCCATGACAAGATTCCAGAAGATGAAAGCGATGCAGTTTTCTCTATATATATGGGTACAAGAATATCAGATTACATTACATACAGTAAAATTCCAATTCCCTTCAGGGTATTTCCCAATCCCTTCAACAAGAAACTTTCATTGCATCTTCCTTCCTCTGCTTCTATATATTCCATTACTGGTCAGCTGATAATGTACCTCGATAAAGGCAAGCATTCTCTTGATACAAGCAGCTGGAGAGAGGGAGTTTATATAGTGAAGAGCGGCATGGAATGCAAGAGGGTGGTGAAGGTAAGATAGTATTTTTTTATCCCATTTCAGGGAAATCTGCCTCTTTCAAGACAGACTCCCTGGTTATGGAAACAGAGGCTTTCCCAGTTCATTAGTTATTCATATATTTTCATATAAAAGAGCTTATCTGTATCAATCATTTCGAAACATATTTCAAAAATGGATACTTAGAACGTTCACATAT
>JAFGND010000078.1 GCA_016927185.1 Candidatus Coatesiibacteriota bacterium | reverse complement strand
ATATGTGAACGTTCTAAGTATCCATTTTTGAAATATGTTTCGAAATGATTGATACAGATAAGCTCTTTTATATGAAAATATATGAATGATTAATTACTGGGAAAGCTCCTGTTTCCATAACCAGGGAGTCTGTCTTGAAAGAGGCAGATTTCCCTGAAATGGAATAGAAAATACTATCTTATCTTCACCACTCTCTTGCATTCCATGCCACTTTTCACAATATAAACTCCTTCTCTCCATTTGCTAGTATCAAGTGAATGCTTGCCTTTGGGTAGGTTCATAATCAGTTGACCAGTAAGGGAATAAATAGAAGCAGAAGAAGGAAGGGAAATCGTAAGTCTGTCAGTAAATGGATTTGGGGAAACTGAAAATTGCTTCTCTGGAAGGTTGAATCTTTTCTTGTTGTCTTTGAAACCTTTATATCCATAAGTTTCTATAGCATAAAGATAACAATCATGACTTCCAATGAAAACGACTCCATCTGAAACACAAGGAGAGGAGTCAACATCACTTCCTGTCTGATATCTCCATTTAAGAGTTCCATCTGAGCAGTTTATTGCATAAAGATAATAAGCATAACTTCCAAAATAAACAACTCTGTCTGAAATGCAGGGGGAAGAATAAATCCAATTCTCTGTTTTATATCTCCAAAATAGAGTTCCATCTGAAATATTTATTGCATAAAGATAATGATCCCTACTTCCAACATATACAACTCCATCTGAAACACAAGGAGAGGAGATAACATAACCACCTGTTTGATATCTCCATTTAAGAGTTCCAACAGAACTATTTATTGCGTAGAGATAATTATCAACACTTCCAACATAAACAACTCCATCTGAGACACAAGGAGAGGAGTAAATTCCAGCACCTGTCTCATATCTCCATTGGAGAGTTCCGGATGAATTATTTATTGCAAATAAACAATGATCACCACTTCCAACATATACAACTCCATTACTAACACAAGGGGTAGTTGAAATACTACCATTTGTACCAAATCTCCATTTACGAGTTCCATCTGAGTAGTTTATTGCATAAATATAACCATCAAGACACCCAATATAGACAAATCCATCTGAAACATAGGGCGAGGAATCAATATAATTAAATGTCCTATATCTCCATTTAAGAGTTCCATCTGAACAGTTTATTGCATATATATAATAATCCCAACTTCCAACATAAATAACTCCATCTGAAACACAAGGAGAGGAGTTAACATAACCACCTGTTTGATATCTCCATATTAAATCCCCTGGTGCTGAGAAAAGCAGACTAGATAATGTTAGCAGAATTATGATGATTAAAAGATTTTTCATGATAGCCTCCTTACTATAATCATGGTCTTCCCTTTCATATATATTTCACATAAAAATTGACAATATTTAAAGTCAAGGTTTTTAATTAAGTCATTAAAAATCTCTTTATAAGTCAGAAATTGATACAAGATCTTTGAAATCAGGCAAGAAAAAGATCTGAATTTATTCAACTTCACTTTGCGAAACACCCCTTTCTTATTTCCTTTTCGTTTTGAAAACCGTCAACAACCAAGTTACAATGCTATTTAATACTTTTTTCTTGCTTAAAAGAACCTTAAAACAGACATAGACCTTGTTGTTAAGTAATCGATAAGAAAGGAGCACAAAAATGAGAAAGGGGCGATATCTCGTGCAATTCCTTCTTGTAGCATTGTTTGTAGTTTTAGCTTTCAACTTTGGTTGCGGTGATGATGAAACAGATAATGGCACAGGAACAGGCACAGGAACAGGGACAAGTACTGGAACTCAAACTTTAACCGTAAAAGCATTTATACATAACACTGGAGATGTTGAAGATGGTTTCATAAAAGAGGCATATCTGGATGAAAAATTCATAGCAGCTCTTGATCCAATGGATGGCCTGCAAAAAGCATTTTCATACAGATTATATGCAGAGGATGGTTATAATAGCCATCAAAAAGGTAATCCGGATATTGCGGAATTTCAATTCTTAATGGGTGGACTCAACTATCAAGAAGAAAACACGGAAGATATTCCACGTTCACGCTTTGATGATAGCGTAATGACAAAGAACGATGGTGAGGATCACGGTCTTGTCAGTGGACATTCCGTAAAACAAGTCAAGGAGATAGCTTGCTATAGAGCTTTCAAGACACAGTTTTCCGATTCAAACTGGGGTATATATGAGTTAGATGCTCTCAAGCAGGAAACTCATACTTTCAGATGGACTAAAAAAGGAACGGAATATACAGATACATGCAAAGGTATCCAGTTGAAATATGCAGTTCCAGAAGCATGCTGGAATAGTAACTACAAGTTTACTGTTGTAGCAACAGATGGATACTATACTGGTGGAGGAATGACAAGATTAGAGCTAACCTGGGATCAGTTCAGTACAGGCTGGTATAAGATTGAGGATGGTGCTGAGGAAGAAAGCAAGGATAAGGCTTATTTTGATGAATCAAAATTCACTGAAGAACAAATCAACAATCTCAGGACAAAAACACCTTACCTGATAGAAATTATTGGAACTGAAGTAGCAATCCCTGAAGCACATAGTGAAGACAAGCCTGTTTTGGGAGTTATTTATACAGTTCCTGATGATGTATCTGATATTGCGGAGATACAAATAAAATATACTCCTCATTAGAAAATGCATTTGTTTTTTCTATTAATACTGTCAGTCTTCCTGAATGGGGAGCAATCTGACCAGAATCAGCTTGATTACATGAAGGATGTTGTCTGGGGTCAATACTTGCCTGATTATGGAGCACAGCAGAAGGTTATCACTTCTTCTGACCTGGACAAATATAACTCCAGAGACCTTGCAGACATACTCAGAAACGTTCCAGGCTTATCAGTTTCGGCTGGAGGTAAATCTGGTACAAAAGTCAGCATAAGAGGTTTTGCAAATGAAAAAGTCAAGGTTCTGATTAATGGCCAGCCGATATCTGAAAATTACTATGGTATGGTAGATCTCTCTACCATACCTGTTGAACAAATAGAGAAAGTAATTATAACTCCCTCTTCTATTTCACCACAATATGCAGAAGGAATGGGAGGAATAATAAATATCATAACAAAAGAAGGCTGGGAACCACCACAACTGAAAATTTCCGTAGAAGCCATAGAAGATTTAGGGCATTACCTTGAAATCAGCCAGACTCATCCATTAGGTTCTTTCACAATAATGAATTTGAATGTTTCATGGGAAAAGGTGAAGGGCTTTAAATTACCTGAGGATTTTGTCCCTGATTTTTATGAAGATGGAGGACTAAGAGAGAACAGTGACAGGGAGCGATTGCATTTTCAGGGAACACTAAGAAGAATCTTGAAAAATCAGCAATATGTCAGTCTGGGATTTGGTGTAACAAGGCAGGACTTTGGTTGCGTTAATGAAACAGACAGACTGCCAATAGACAGATTTGTGGACTGGTCTAATAATTATGTCAATTCAAGGGCAAGACTTAATTTGCGGAAGAACATTATCATGTATCCTGCAATTCTGTATTCGTATTATATGGATAGATTGAAGAGATATAGCAGGCAACCATTTTTTGATGAAAATCTTGATTTTGATTCAGTTTTCAAGATACATACAATGTCAGAAAAAGTGGAAATCGATCATGATATATTCACAAAAAACAAGCTGACTTATGGTAATGAATTCAGGTATATTTATTTTCTCAAGAAACCTGACATTGATGAAGATCTGGAAAGGTACAAATACAGCATTAATAATGCTTATCTGATTGATGAGATAAATCCAGTTAAACCGCTTTATATAACTCCAGGGATTGGATTTTCAACACTTTTTAATTCTCAGCATTATACTTATGACATTAATCCCAGCCTTGGTTTGAAATATTTCATAACCAATAATCTTTCATCTAGAGTAAGCATGGGGAGGACTATTAAATATCCGACATTGCAAAATCTATATAGTGAAACAAAGGGAAATCCTGATCTGAAAAGTGAATATGCATACAAGTTTGAAGCAGGAAGTGAGATAACAATTCCCATCAAGAAGAGTGCAAAGGTTACATCCTCAGCTTCTGTTTTCAGGAATTATATTCATGATTTGATATATTTAAGCTATCAGGATGATCTGGATGGAAAATTCGCAAACACTTCCTCATCAGTTGGCACATGGGGTGCTGATTTTCAGATAGGTTCTGAAATAGAATTAAACAGGAATACAAGAATAATTCCAAATGCAATGCTTTCATCTCTTTTCTTTAAACAGGGAAATCTTGCAAGAGAAGAATATACTGAGATAAAAGCTTACAATCCCAGATATCAGGTATCTTTCGATAACACAATGTTTTTCAAATTACTTCTTCCAGCTTCAATAACATATGTAATAAAAGGATCTTTCACAAGATATGATCATATCCAGGCTAAGATGAAAGACTATACAGTTCATGATTTGAAATCCGAGGTCTATATGTTCAAGGAAACAATGTCACTATATCTTCAGATAAGCAATATTTATGATAAGCTTTATGAAGAGAAGCGTGATTATCCACAACCTGGAAGGACATTCAATTTTGGTATAAGATACAACTATAAAAATAAACTTTTTTAATTTTATAGTTGCATTAAAAAATTAATATATAAAATCAGGTATAAAAATGAAAGGATTTCCATGGAAGTACAAGGATTTGGCTTCAGATTAAAGCAACTAAGAAAGCATTTAAAATTGTCACAAAAGGATCTTGCTGCTTTAACGAAATCTTTTCAGCATCTTATAAGCAAGTATGAATCTGGCAAAGTAGCTCCAGGCTCAGCATTTCTTGATAATCTGGCAAAAAGCACAAATGTATCACTTGACTGGCTTCTCAAGGGTGATGGAAAGATGCTGGCAAATCATGGAGTCCAGGAAGGAATTATGGAGCTTCAAATACTTGGAACTATAGCAGCTGGAGGATTGAGGCAACCTGATGAGGAAGCTGAAGAGAAAATCCAGCTTCCAAAATTCCTGCTTGCTGAGGAAAGCAGATATCCTGAAGATTTGTTTGTACTTCAAATTAGCGGTGACAGCATGATAGGAGCTGGTATTACCCCTTCTTCTTACGTTGTAATCAGCAGAAGAATAGAGGTTCAATCAGGGCAAATAGCTGCTGTTCAGCTTGATAAAGAAACCACTCTTAAAAGATATTTCAAGATTGGAGACAAGGTGCGTCTTCAGGCAGCTAATCCCAATTATCCTGACATATTACTGGAAGAAAATGATTTGCAGTATTTCAAGATAATAGGTAAACCTGTTCTTTTAATAAGGAAAGATATTTTTTAGTCTCCTTTTATCTCTACTACTATTTCTTCATTTTCAGCAGTAAGCTTATGAAATATGAAGTTCCCCTGAACAGAATATTTTTCTTCAATTTCCAGCCAGTCTATCCCGGATGTTTCACAATTACCAAATATTTTGTTTGGCAAGAAATCACCCAGTTCCATATCTATGAATGGTATACGTTTTGAGTATCTGCTTTGTTTAGTATTTATGTCAATTCCCAGCAAAGATGCTACAGATTTCTGACCATGAAACAGTCGTATTGGAACAGATATGCTCCATTTTGGAACTGGATCATTAGTAGCAAAGCAAGATACAAAAATAACCTTGGGAAGACCGAAGTTTTCATCCGATTCTTTCTTCTCCTTGTCAGAAATAGTATTGAGTAATCTCATTCCCTCTTCTACAGTTATCTTGTTTGATTCTACCATCTTCAGTATGCGCAATTTTTCTTCCCTGTAATCATTTTTTGCCTTAGATTCCCTGTATGAAACATCATCAGAAACTAACATAATAGGTCCATATTCAGTCTCAATATTTACTTCAGCTGTACCCTTACCCACAACATATTTCCCATCAGCTTTTGGGAGATTTATTCTGCTTAGCATCGGAGTGTTCTTGGATTCAACATTAATACTCAGATCATTTACTTTGTCTATTATTATTTTTACAGGACCGTTATCTGAGCTTATTGAATAATCTCCATGATGAACATTTTTAAGTGATACTTTCACAGGACCGTTTTCAGATGATATGGACAGGTTTTCAAGACTTCCATCTATTCTCATGTCAAGTGGAGCATTTTCTATATCAAGATTCCAGTTCCCTTCTTTTATTCCATCCATTTTCAAGGGACCTGCTTCACTGTCTATATCTCCACCCTTCTGAAAATCTCTTATCTTACATGGTCCGGAGACATTTGATATCTCAAGAAATATGTTAGATGGAGCATTCATTATAAGTTTTCCAACAGATAATTCGATTTTCAGTGCATCTTCTTCTTCTATAGCTTCGAATTCAGCATCTTCAATATCAGAATAATATTCCAGAGCAATTTGATTACTTTCTTCCTTGCCCAAAAGCAATAGTTCAGCAACCTCATTTGTTATTGAAATATGCTTTATGGTTGTTGAATCAAATTGCAATTCTTTTATAAGTTTTCCTGTTTTCATGATTTCCTCCTTTTCATTCTTCTTTTAAAACTCTTATGGGGCCAATTTTAGTAGAAAAGAACATTTCTGCTGTACCTTTGCCAATTATATATTTATCCTTTTCTTTAGGCAGATCAATCTTGTAAATCATGTTCTGGTTTTTTGTTTTCACATCAAGGGAAACATCACATAGCTTCTTGAAATTAGCATACAATGGAGCATTCTCTGAAAAAATGCTATATATGCCAGAATTAATATTGATGAAATCAATGTTCAAAGGTCCGTTAACTGACTTGACAGACAGCTTTTCCAGATTATCATCTAAATACATCATTAGTGGAGAACTATCAACCTCAATTTCCCAATCACCTTTTCTTATTCCATCTATTTTTACATAACCGGCTTTTGATTTTATATATCCTCCGTTTTCAAACGCTTTTATCTTGTTGTGCCCAACTTCAGAAATAATTCTGATATTTAGATTTGAAGGAGCATTTACAATCAAGACACCAATATGAACGGTTATATTTAGAGTACTGTCTTGATTGAAAACCTTAATTACTGCTTTCTCGTTCTCTGAATATAATTCCAGTGATATTTTATCAGAGTCAGCTTTTCCCAAAAGATTTAAATCAGCAGATATATTTTTTATTGATATCTGATTAATGTTTTCAACATCAAATTCCTTCTTTTCTATCAATTTAGATACAAACATAATACTCTCCTTATTGGTTCTTTATCATTTCTTCAGCTTCAGAAGCAGAGATCTCACCCATTTCAAGCAAATCAAGTATTGATGCCTTGCCGGTTAGCTCAATTTGGGACAGGGGAACTCCCCAGGCTTCCTGGAGCGATTTCAGCTTTGCTTTCACTGTTGGATAACTTACTCCAAGGAATTTTCCTATTTCCTTCAGATTACCCGCATTTCTGATAAATACATCCAGAAATTGCCTGTCTTCCTTGCTTAGTCTGCTGCAAAAACAAGCTTTGAAATTTCCTTTTATTTCTATATTGCAGGATGGACAAACATACTTTTCTATTATTAGTTCCTTACCACAAACCGGGCATTGTTTAAGGGAATCAATCTCCATTATATCACCCCCTTTAAAATATTAATGCCAACTTTAACTTTCGTAAATAACTATAATACTTTTTTAAATTTTGTCAAGCGTTTTTTAAATAATTTTATAAAATAGTTGAATTATATTAATCGTAAAGAAAATCTATTTGAATTTTTAACTTGCCTAAAATCTACATAGTATAATATCGTCTTCTTATGAAAGGGGACTAATATGAATTTGAATCCACCTCAGGGAATGCGGGACTTTTATCCTGAAGATATGCTTTTCAGGAATTATTTATTTGATAAGTGGAGAGAGATCTCCAGAATTTATGGTTTTGAGGAATTCGATGCTCCTATTGTTGAATCAGCAGATCTATTCAGACGAAAATCAGGTGAGGAAATTGATGAGCAGATATATGTATTCAAAGACAAGGGAGGAAGAGAATTAGCTCTTCGTCCTGAGCTAACTCCTTCTCTTGCAAGGCTGATTCTCTCTAGAATAAAAGAACTGCATTTTCCCCTTCGCTGGTTCGGGATTGTTCAATGCTTCAGATATGAAAGAGCCCAGAAAGGAAGAAAAAGAGAGCATTATCAATGGAATGTTGATATAATAGGAGAAGAATCACCCATAGCAGAATCTGAGGTAATTGCTGCAGCAGTTAATGTAATGACAGGATTGGGAATGACCTCAAGAGATTTCAAGGTAAGAATTGGTCACAGAGGTATTTTACATGATATACTCAAATACCATGAATGTGAAATGAAATATTTCAATCAGATTTGTCTGGCGCTGGATAAAAGAGGTAAAATAGCTGATGAAGCTATCAAAGAAATGTTGAAATCTGATGGTCTTCCAGAATCTGAAATCCAGAAAATATTCAAAATCATGGAAATAAGAAATATTGAAGAAATCGAATCAATTATAGACAACAAAAGTACTTCCCTGAATAATTTAAAGGAATTATTCAATCTTCTGGAAATCTATAATCTGAAAGACTTCATTGAATTCGATATAGGAATAATAAGAGGACTGGCATATTATACCGGCATCGTTTTTGAGGGATTCGATGTTGAAAGAAAATACAGGGCAATTTTTGGAGGTGGAAGATACAACAACTTGCTGCAAAATCTTGGAGGAAAGGATCTGCCAGCAGTAGGATTGGGATTTGGAGATGTTGTAATAAAAGAGCTTCTTGAATACAAGAATATGGAATTAAAGACAAATGCAAAACCTGATATAGCAATAGCCTTTTTATCTGACAATGAAAGAGATTTTGCAATCAAAATTGCAGAATTGATAAGGAAAAAAGGAATCTCAACAGATCTATTCCTCAAGCCAGAAAAACCGAAGAAGATTTTCTCTTTATGCAACAAGATGAAGAAAAGATTTGTGATCTTGATTGGAGAAAATGAAAAAGAAACAGGTTCTGTTACAATCAAAGATATGAATTCTGGCATTCAGGAAGAAGTTGCAATAAACGATATAATAAAAAAAATAGCACCCTAGATTTTCTAAGGTGCTATCATAGATTTATTTCATCTTAGCTACGTAAGCCTTCCATTCTTTTGCAAGTGCTTTTACATCCTTCTCATTGAAGATGTTTCTATTAGCTGATTTAACTGCATCATGTCCACAACAAGCTTCCAAGGCACGAATGGCAGAGCCTGCTACAAAACCTCCACCCCATGCAGTATCACCCTTATACTTTGCTTCACTCATATCATCAAGATACTTGACTAATTCTTTGGCAATTGCCTTGTCTTTTGTCTTTAAACTGCCGTATCTGTAAATAGCCATAGCTCTAACATAAGGATGATTGGGTTTCTTGGTTTTGGGATTTTCCTTTGGCATGAACTCTTCCAATCTGGATTTATTAAGTTTCCTTATCCATACCAATTCATCAATGCCAGTTGCAACAATACCTGGTGATGCTTCTGGATCATCAATCGAGAATGCCTGCAATTTCATAATTGCAGCTGGACTGCCAACTCTTCTTAATCCTGTAAGTGCATTCCTCTTTGCTTCCTCTTCAGTATTTGATTTGAAAGCCTTTTCCCATGCAGCTTCCACTTTAGATTTTGTTGCATCATTTCTTCCGAAACCATCAGTATACCAGCAGGCATTCCTGTAATCATCTTTGTCCTTGCTATCAATGAATTTTTCGAATATCTCCCAGTATCCTGCCCCATCAGGAGCTCCAGCTAAAGCTGACATAAGAGCAGCTCTTACATCCTTGCTGCCGTCTTTTGCAAGTTCCTGAAATAATGAAAGATCTTCAGGATTCTTCAATTTTGCTAATGCCCCTAGCTTTTCTTTTGCTGCATCTCGTGCCTTGTTATCAGCACCTTTTATTGGATCAGCATATTCAGCGACTTTTGCCTTGATATCTTTTACATCTTTCTTTTCTTCAGCCTTTTTTCCAAAACAGCCAAATGTAATGCCTATAATTAATATAAGCATTATGCACAAAATCCTCTTGAACATATGATATCTCCTTTCTCCTCTTAATTTTATTAGTTTTGAAGATATATATAAAGAAAACTGTCAAGTGAAAACTTGATTCCTGTTTGCATAATCTTATGATAATAATTAAATTACCTTTATAACACTGATATCTCGTTCATTAAAGCATTATTGAATCTATTTACAATTCACTTGACCTTATTCATGCATATAGACAACTGGCAAGTACATTAGGAGATTTAAGAGAAATTTATGAAACTTTATCTTGGAGTTTTCCCTGGACATGACAGTAATGTCTCTCTCTTTGATGAGGAAGGTCAGGTAATCTTTGCAATAAATAATGGACGCCTTACAAGAGACAAAGATTCTTTTGCTTTTCCTGCTGAGTCTCTTGAATATATATCAGATAAATATGGAAATGATATTGAAGCACTTATAGCAATAAGGATGGACAGATTTGCAAAAGTAATGAGAGATTTTCAGTTCATAGTAAATGCTAAAATCAAGGGACTAGGTGCTGTAAATATTCCTCATATACTTAAACATTATTTCACAAGAGTCAAGGGAGGAAGAATACTTGAAGCAGGTTTCAAGAAAGAATCCCATATAAACCTGAAGGCAAAAAAAACCTTCAGTATACCGCATCATCATGCTCATGCCGGGAGTGCATATTATAGCAGCGGTTTTCAGGATGCATGGGTGCTATCCCTGGATGGACAGGGTGATGATGGTTATTCAACAACTTTCTTCAAGGGAAAAGGTTCTTCACTTGAGTTATATAAAGGCTATTATTTCAATGAGCTGCCTATAGGAAGAAATTATATGTTAACAACTTCACTTGTAGGACTGCATGGAGGAAGACATCCTGGAAAGCTTACAGGACTTGCTGGTCATAATGCAGTAAATGAGGAGGCACTGGAATCCTTAAGGAGCTTCTGGAATCAAGTCTGGAAAACAAAATATAAAGGTGACTATCTTAATTATAATGATTACCTTATTTATGATCCAGAAGGAAAGAAAGAAATGAAACGTATCAGGGAAGAACGTTTCGGAAAATTCTCAATCAAGGAATTAGCCTGGGCAATCCAGACACTTACTGAAGAAACTGTTTTTGAAATAATAAGAAAGAATATTCCAGTAATAAAAGGCTCAAGAATTGCTCTTGCAGGAGGAGTTGTAACTAATGTAAAACTTAACCAGAAAATAAAAGAAATGGGATTCAGTGAAATATTCATCCAGCCAGCTATGGGAGATGAAGGCTTATCATTTGGAGGTGTTCAATACCACCTTGGAAAAGAACTGAACATAAAACCGCGAAAACTGGATAATGTCTATCTTGGACCTGAATACACAAATGACAAAATCCTTGAATTACTGAAGAAAGAGAATGTAGATTTCGTTGAAATGAAAGATCCTCCCGGGATTATCTCTGATATTGTTGCAGAAGGATTTGTTATCGCAAGATTCAACGGAAGAATGGAATATGGACCTAGAGCATTAGGCAACAGGACTATTTTCTTCAGGAGTGACGATCCTTCTGCGAATGACTGGCTGAACAAGAGACTTAACAGAACTGAATATATGCCATTTGCCCCGATTACTCTTCATGAAAAAGCATATGATTGTTATGAAGACATAAAAGGAGCTGAATATGCTGCCAAATTCATGACAATAACTTTCAAATGCACTGATTTCATGAAAAAAGTGAGTCCTGGGGTTGTACATGTTGATGAAACCGCAAGACCTCAACTTATAGAGGAAACTGATAACCCTCCCGTTTATAATATTATCAAGGAATTTTACAAGAAAACTGGAACCCCAAGCCTTGTAAATACTTCTTTTAATATGCATGAAGAACCAATAGTCTGTACACCTGAAGATGCCCTGAGATCATTTCATATGGGACATCTTGACTATCTTGCAATAGGAGACTTTCTTGTGAAAAACAAGGATATCGATAAAAAAGGACCTTCTGATTGAGATGCTTATAGTAACAGGAGCAAGTGGTTACATAGGAGCATCCCTTGTTTCAGAACTTGAAAAAAAGCATATTGATTACAGGGGAATTTATTATAATTCAAGGCAATTCGTGAATAGCGATAAATTCATGAAAATAGATGTTACAAGAAATGATCTCATGGAAGCTATTGAAAGTCACAATCCATCAGCTATTATGCATTTTGCTGCTATAAGCAATGTTTTGGAAGCAGAAAAAAAAAAGATATTGCTGAAGTTTTAAACATCAAATCAACAATAGATCTGGTAGAAATTGCAAGGAAAATAAACATACCATTCATTTTCTTATCAACTGATATGGTTTTTTCTGGGAATAATCCTGTCTACAAAGAGGAAGCAATCCCTCATCCTGTCAATTACTATGGTTTTACCAAATTGCAGGCTGAAAAAACAGTTTTGTCTTATAAAAAAGGGATTGTTCTTAGAATAGCTTTAGTTTACGGCTTTTCTTCAAGTGCCAATAAGAACTTTTTTGAAAAAACAGTTGAAAATCTCAAATCTGGAAATGAGATAGAAAGCTATATAGATCAGTATAGAACTCCGATTTCCCTGAAATCTCTTATTTCTAATATTATCACTATCTGGCAATCCAATAAATATGGACTTTTCCATTTATCTGGAGGAACAAGAATTTCTAGATATGACATGAATTTAAAAATAGCTGAATATATGGGTGCAGATAAATCACTAATAATTCCTGTCGTCTTGAAAAAACTCCCAGTTTCACGTCTCTATCCAATGGATTTGTCATTATCTTCATTAAAAGCAAATAATACATTTGGACTAAAGGAAGAATCTATTGATGAAGGACTGGAGTTCTATTTCAAAAATGGGATATGAATTCCTGATTATTACTCCTTCAATCTTCTCTCTCAATCTTCTCCCTGTTGTTCATATACTTGCGCAGAGCTCTGGGTAAATAAATTGATCCATCTTTTTGTTGATGAATTTCAATGAGTGGAATCAATATTCTTGGAGTGGCAATAGCAGTATTATTCAGAGTATGACAATATTTCAAATCAGTTCCTTCTCTATACTTTATATTAAGTCTTCTTGCCTGGAAATCATGCATAGTTGAACAGCTCATTGTTTCGCCGTAGTTTTTTCTGCCAGGCATATAGCATTCGATATCATGCTTGAAATGCTGTGGCAAACCCATTTCCCCAGCACAAACTATCACTACTCTATATGGCAGTTCAAGCAATTGAAGTATCTCTTCTGCATTATTCAAAAGCTCGTAATGCCATTTCTTGGATTCTTCTAAGTCGTTAATGCAGAAAACAACCTGTTCTATCTTCTGGAACTGATGAATTCTATATAATCCTTTTGTATCTTTTCCTGCTGCACCTGCCTCTCTTCTATAACAGGTTGAAAATCCAGCGTATTTTTTAGGAAGTTCCTTTGCAGAGAAGATTTCATCAGCATGGTAAGAAACTAAAGGAACTTCTGATGTCCCAATCAGATATCTTTCATCTCTCTCCAGGAAATAACATTCTTCCTGTCCTCTTGGGAGAAAGCCGGTTCCCTCCATTGCCATTTCCTTAACCATCTGTGGCACAGAAAATAATGTAAATCCTTTTTCCAGAAGATGATTGAGTGCTAATTGCAATACTGCTTGTTCAAGAAGAGCTCCAATTCCCTTGAGATATACGGTTCTAGAGCCAGCAACTTTGGCTCCCCTGTAAAAATCAAACCAGCTTTTTCCTATTTCGAGATGATCTTTTATCTCAAAATCGAATTCCGGAATATCCCCTACCCTCTTTATCTCTATGCTATCTTCATCACTATTCCCGTCTGGAACTGTTTCATGCGGAATTCCGGGTAGCAAAAGAAGCTGATAATTCAATTCCTTTTCCATATCATTAAATCTCGGCTCAGCTTCCTTCAGGAATTCCTTGATCTTCTCTACTTCAGATATTATTGAAGCTTTTTCTTCAACAGATGCTTTTGTAATTTCCTTTGAAAGTTTGTTCCTGTCTGATCTTGCTTTCTCTATTCTTGTTTGAAGTTCACGCTTGTTTTTATCAAGTTCTAATATCATTTCCAGATCAACATTAGTATGTTTTCTTTTTATTGCATTCCTGACTATCTCAGGATTTTCTCTTATCAGTTTTATATCTAGCATTTCAATCCCTTATCCCTGTTACAATCCTTGTGTTCCACTTTTACAAATCGCTTTTATGTCAAGATTTTATTTCCAATTCAGCTAACTAATATTATTTTAAGATTTCGTATCTTAGATCAACACTTCGTTATAAATATCTCTTCTGAAAACTTGTCTTGTTTAAAGTCCAATTTATAGTTATTTGATTAAAACAATAAGCTAGCTCTGTCTAAGTTTACTTTCATATTATCCCGCTTTTAGGAGAGGCAGTAGAAGCACCTAACTCCTTGCTTTTTTCCTCGAAGGAGAGGGAATCAGAATTACGGGTTGAGGTTAAAGATTTTTTGGAGCTGTTTATCAAGAAAAAGCCCTCATCCAGACTGATTATTTGATATGAAAGAGAAAACCATAATCTAGATGGATGAGGGCATCGGTAATTATGAGATTTGTAAAAGAATAATAAGAGCGATTTCAGGTCAAGAAAAAAGCATGACCATTAGAGAAAAGGCTTTATTTAAAAGCTTTTTCTATTGGAAATTAAGACTGATTTATCTTCACTATCCTCTTGGTTTCTTTCCCTGACTTCACTATATAAACTCCCTCTCTCCAGCTGCTAGTATCAATTGTATGTTTGCCTTTATCTAGTTTCATAATCAATTGACCAGTCAGGGAATAGATTGCTCCTGAGGAAGGCAGAGTAACTGACAAGCGGGAAGAGAAGGGGTTAGGAGAAATAGAGAGGGAGGGGGAGGGAAGAGAGGAAGTCTTCTTGTTAT
>JAFGND010000077.1 GCA_016927185.1 Candidatus Coatesiibacteriota bacterium | reverse complement strand
TGTAATATCATGAACAGAACCAACATCCCACTCTTCTCCACCATTAGGAGAATAAACCTTTATAAAAGGTTTTCCAGAATCAATTGCATAAAGATAATAATCAGCACTTCCAACATAGACAATTCCATCTGAAACACAAGGAGAGGAATAAACTCCATCTCCTGTCTGATATCTCCATTTAAGAGTTCCATCTGAGCAGTTTATTGCATAAAGATAATTATCCCAACTTCCAACATAGACAACTCCATCTGAAACACAAGGAGATGAGCTAACTTCATAACCTGTCTGATATCTCCATTTAAGAGTTCCGTTAGAGCAGTTTATTGCATAAAGATAAGAATCATAACTTCCAATATAAACAACTCCATCTGAAACACAAGGAGAGGAGTAAATTTGATTACCAGTTTTGTATCTCCATTTAAGAGTTCCATCTGAACAGTCTATTGCATAAAGAAGGGAATCTCTACTTCCAACATAAACAACTCCATCAGAGACACAAGGAGAGGATTCAATCCAATCACATGTCTGATATCTCCATTTAAGAGTTCCATCTGAGCAGTTTATCACATAAATACGATAATCCCAGCTTCCAACAAAAACAACTCCATTTGAAACGCAAGGAGAAGATCTAATCCAATTACCTGTCTGATATCTCCATTTAAGAGTTCCATCTGAGCAGTTTATTGCATATAAATAAAAATCATTACTACCAACATAAACAACTCCATCAGAAACACAAGGTGATGAGATAACAAAATTACCTGTTTGATATCTCCATTTAAGAGTTCCATCTGAGCAGTTTACTGCATAAAGATAATTATCCCTACTTCCAATATAAACAACTCCTTCTGAAACACAAGGAGATGATTCTACATAACTTCCAGTCTTATATCTCCATTTAAAACTTCCATCAGAGCTATTTATTGCATAAATGTACCAATCATAGCTACCAAAATAAACAACTCCATCAGAGACACAGGGAGAGGAGTAAACATCATCACCTGTCTTATATCTCCATATCAAATCTCCGGGAGCTGAGAAAAGCAGAGATGAAAAAGATATCAGAATTATGAATAGAAGAAGATTTCTCATAATAGCCTCCTTACTATAATCATAGTCTTCCCTTTCGTATATATTTCACATAAAAATTGAAAAGATTAAATGTCAAGGATTTTCATTGTGCTGCTGAATATCTTTACTTTATTTAATAATCAATATCAAGCTTCTCCTGTTTGATCTTACATGATTTGCTAATATGTAAAAGAAATGACGAATTTCTGGAAAAATCAAGCTTCGTATTTACAGGATTGCTCCCATTAAAGATAGTTATTTCAATTTCACCTGCGAATCCATCTTCAAATTGCCTGTATCTCATTGGGTAAGAAAGAGTTTTGCTAACTGGATTGGCAATGAAAAAAAGCAATTCTGAATCAATTTTCCTGCATCTGAATTCAATCTTTTCATTGCATGCAAGCAAAGGTCTTAATCCTGCTTCTACCATATCATTATGCATATTTTTTATATTGAAAATTTTCCCCAAATATTCATCGAAGCATTTGCTCTTGATTCTCCCTGCCTGTTTCGGTTTTCTTTTAAAAATAATCGTCAATCCCTTGTCAGTCAATCGTTTAATATTGTTTAGTACCTCAATTGTCATCCACTCAGAATACACATATAAAAGCTTGAATGAGCAATCCCCTATTTTCATGATCCCGTTTTCAACTTCAGCATTTTTCAGGAAGGGATCAGTGAGCCAGATTGGTTGATAGCCATATAATTCTTCCGGGAATTTCAAATGCTGCAGCTCCCAGTAATATTTCGCACTTATTTTTTTCATATTATCTGGCAGCTCATTCAACATCCAGTTATCTTCAAGTGGAAGATAAACTCCTGTCTGTGAATAAGTTATACCGTCGGTCATCTTTGAAGAAATATTCTCAAGATATGAATTGAAAACATTAAAATGCTTGCTCAATGCTCCACTTTCACCTACATGAACTGTAGCATAAAAATAGTTCCTGCCGTTTTTCTTGTTATAAGGCATGCCATGCCATATAAAGAAATTGATACCATTGGCAAACAAGGCATCAGCAAGTATTTTCAAATCACCGATTTCCTCTTCCATCTGATGAGGAGATGGACCTGGTTTTGGTTTCCAGCCATAAATACATGTAAATGCTTCTGCTGAAACAATTTTCTTTGAAGTCAATACTGCTGCTGATGAGGCTATCTGCGAGAAAGTGGGATCAAACAGTATCGCCTCGCTTTCAGGAATATCTGCAAAGGAATATGCAGTCAGTATATCTGCCGGAGCACCATGAGCTTGCAGTCTGGAAAAAGCTTTCATCTTCTTGCAGTTATCACAAAAGGGCTTGAAAAACTCATCAAGCAGCATATCAGATATAAGCAATCTGTAATCAAATCTTTCATCAGGATGATAATTTATTAAAGGCATGTATTCTTCTATTGAATAACCGAATCTGTCCTTGAATGTTTCCGAAAAACTTTTCGTCCACATTCCTTCAGTTTCAACTTCAAAGGAATCGCAAAACAATGCACTTTTACTTAGCTTGAGGGATTCTTTCAATGCATCGTTTATTTCTAATGCGTATCTATCAAAGGCTTTCTTATCAAGATGATTGAGAATGTATCCCTTTAAAGGTTCTTCCCATGATTTTTCAAGCCTTTGCTCCGATAAACCGTTGAAAGTCATTGCAGAATACTCTTTTTCAAGAAAAGTGCCACCAAATGGCCAGGCTGAACCAAACGTGAAATCACATCCCAGTCCCAGTTTTTTTGCATATGTTTTCGCATACAAGACCTTTTCTGACCATTCCCTGCTTAAAAATACTGGCGTTTTCTTGCTTGATTTCAGTCCATAAATCCAGGCGATTTCAACTCCCCCGAAATTGTTATTCCTTGCCCATTCAAGCTGATATCTGATATCATTTTCCTTTATTTCAGAAGCAAACCACCACCACCTTGTATAAGGTTTTAGAGATACTGGATAGCTGATATTCTTCACTCCCCTAACCTGCTCATCTCAAACACTTTCCAATCTCGAATTCTTCAAGCCATTACCTGTGATGACTGTAATAATTGTCTCTCTTTTCACTATGCTATTCATATACTTGTCTATTCCTGCAACAGCAACTGCTGAAGTATATTCTATAAATAATCCCTTGCCAGACATTGCCTTAAAAGCATCTATTATCTCTCTTTCTGTCACTGTGAAACAATCACCCTTGCTTTCCTTTATTGCATCGATAATCTGCTTTGATCTAACAGGCTTTCTTATTGCTATCCCTTCTGCTATAGTTTCTTTCTTATCCTTCTCTACTACCCTACACTGACTTCTCTTTAATTCAGTATATATTGGAGAGCAGTTTTCTGCCTGTACTGCAATCAGTTTGGGCATTTTTACTGTTATACCACAATTTAGCAAGTCTCTGAAACCGATATAAGCACCAAGAAACAAACTTCCATTACCGACTGGCATTATTACAGCATCAGGAGATTTCCAGTCCAGCTGTTCTGCTATTTCATAAGCAATGGTTTTTGTTCCATGAAGGAAGAAAGGATTGAAGACATGGCTTGCATAATAGACATTCTTTGAAGCTTCAAGAGCTGCTTCTGCAGTATCTTCCCTGCTTCCATTGATTTCAACGAGTTTTGCATTATAAAGTTCTATCTGTCTTGATTTCATAATGGAAGTTTTTTCCGGAATATATATTGTACATTCAATACCTGCATTGGCACAGTAAGCAGCAATTGATGCACCTGCATTACCAGAAGAATCTTCAATGACTCCTTTTATGCCAAGCTCTTTTATCTTGCTTATCAATACTGTTGAGCCTCTGTCTTTGAATGAACCTGTCGGGAACATATAATCCAGCTTGAAATGAATTTCTGCTCTGCCGAATTTCATCTTCAATAATGGTGTAAAACCTTCATCAAAAGTAACTATTGAATTCTTGTTTTCAATAGGTATGGCTTCTTCATACCTCCATAAAGAAGGTTTTCTTTTCCTGATTTTTTCTAATGGAAATTCAGCGTAGAATTCAAAATCCAATAATGAACCACACGTACATCTTATTATCTTGTCATCAAACGAATAAGTCTTCAAGCATTTTATGCATTTGAACATGATTTCTATGCAATTTTCCTTTCCGATTTTTTGTCAAGAAGATAGTTAGAGATATCAGCAAACTGTATGAAGATGTTGACAAGTGAATACAATCACTTGTTTGTAATTCTTGACAATAAACATACTGTTTCAGCAATGTGCAGAAAATGAATGATCAAGTTCTAATACTTTTCAGGGGTCTTCCAGGTGTTGGAAAAACAAAGATTGTGAAAAAACTGGCACCATTAATAAATGCCAAGATAGTATCAAGAGATATAATCAGGATGCAGATTTTTTCCCCTCCTGATTTTTCTCTGGAAGAGAAACACTTCATTGATGATGTAGTCTTGGGATGCACAAGGCTTTATCTTTTAAGAGGAGAAAATGTTATTGTTGATGGAACTGCTTTTTCCAGGGCTGAAGCAGTACAGCAATATGTGGATCTTGCATCTACATTTGGCATAAAATTACTGATTTTTCACTGCATTTGTGAAGACAAAGTTGCAAAGGATCGCATTGAATATGATAGAAAAAACAATAAACACCCCGCCAGGGACAGGACTATCAACTTGTACAAGAAAGTAAGAAATGACTTTGAAACAATTACTTATCCTTATATCTGTTTACAAACAGATAAAAAGCCATCCTGTAATGTAAAAATAATTCTTGATTGTTTACCAGAAAATTTAAGGAGAAATGCTTGATGGATTTCAAAAGACCTTCAATTGATGAATATTACCTGAACATTGCAAAAGATGTCTCGAAAAGAAGCACATGCTTGAGAAGACGTTTCGGAGCAGTAATTGTTCGTGCAGGAACAATAGTTGCAACTGGATATGTAGGAGCACCAAGAGGAAGCATTAACTGCATTGATAGAGGAATATGTACAAGGCAGGCATTAAACATAGAACCCGGAACAAGGTATGAGTTATGTGAATCTGTTCACGCAGAAATGAATGCTGTTATAAACGCTGCAAGAACGGGAACACCTGTTTTAGGTGGTGTAATGTATTTATATGGTGAGAATACTTCTGATGATTCTATGGTAGAGAATATTGCTCCCTGCAAGATGTGTGCAAGAGTAATAGTAAATTCAGGCATCAGAAGAGTTGTCATTATGAATCCCGATAAAGAAATTATTTACCTGGAGAAAAACTATCTTCTTGAAATAAGCACTTCCGAATCAAAAAAAGGTTATTAATGATAAATATCAGTTGTAGAGTACTCTTAAAGGAAGATCTTGATGATATATATGAAGTATGGTTTAAGTCTGGTATAGAACTAAAGAAAAAAGGGAGAGATAGCAGAAAAAATCTGATGAGACAGATGGATTTACCTAATACAAGATTTATAGGTGCTTTTAATGATGAGAAAATGCTGGGGGTAGTACTTGCAACACATGATGGAAGAAAAGGATGGATAAACAGGATTTCAACATTACCTGAATTCCAGAAACATGGAATTGCATTGAGATTAATCGATGAAGCTGAAGAATGGTTAAAGAAAGAAAATATTGAAGTATTCTCAGCCTTGATTTATGAAGATAATATGCCATCAATTGCATTATTTGAAAAAGCAAATTATAAATATATAAAGAATATTCACTATTTTGTTAAAAAGGTTTTTGAAGAAGTCTAGCTTCGGAACAAAAAGATTAGCTTTCAAGTATTTTAGCTTGACGTCATATAACCAAACTAGAAGTTAACTCATTATAAAAAACTTAACATAAATATATGAAGAGGGGTTATTTTCTATGGAAGATACCAGAGAACTGTTAAGAAAAGCCATGGATGCCCTTGGCAAGAAGGACAGGCAGACGGCTTTAGAATATCTGGAACGTTTACTGGAAGTCAATCCAGAAAACAAGAGGGTAAAACAATTAATAAACAGGATTCAAGGCGAGCTATCTGTAAGACAGTTTTATGAGAATGCTCAACAGCTGCTTGTAGAAGGAGATAAAAGATCAGCTGTCAAAGAACTACAAAAAATACTTGAAATAGATCCTGAAAATGACAAGGTAAAAAAGCTTCTGAATAAATTCAAGAAAGAGCTTATTGTTGAAAGATATATCTATATGGCGAAAATAGCTGTTGAAAAAGAGGATTTTAACTCAGCTATTAATACTTTGAAGGAAGCAAAAAAACTTGCAGTTCATAATATCACTTTATCCAACAAGATAGAAGAACTGCTTGAGGAATTTCAGAATCTTGAGAAAAAACTATCTATGCAAATAGATGTACAGCAAATTCAAGCTAAAATTCCTGAAGTTGAAACTGAAGCAGAGAAGGAAGAGAAACATCCCAAAAAAGTCGTTATAGTAGGCCTTAAAGACAAAGCAGTTTCAGAACCTCCTGAAAAGAAAGTAGAAGTAGTAAGTATCTCTGAAAAAATAGAGAAAGTCAAGCAAGAAAGGAAGCAGAAAGAATTAGAAAGCAAGATAGATGAAGAAGAAGTATGCAAGGAAGAGATTATCGAGAAAAAAGAGGAAATCTCAGTTGCATCTACTCAAGAAGCTGTTGAGGAAGCTCAGGAAGAAATCCAGGAGCAAGAACAGGAAGAGGTTTCGGAAACAGCTGAGGGAACAGAAGAAGAAAAAGCAGGAAAAAGAAAATTAAAGTCATTCATAAAGAAGAAGCCAATATTTATAGAGAAAAAACTCCCTTTTGGGGGAAAGAAAATAATACTTGGAAAGAAAAAAACCAAAAAGGAAATAGAAGAAGAAACTCTTCAGGTAGATGTCTCTGCTATTGCAGAAGTATATGAAGAAGAACATCTTGAAGATAAAACAAGAGAAGAAGAAGATGAACTGAAGAAACTGATTGCTGAGCAAGAATTGAAAGAAACTGATATAAAGGAAAGCAGCGAGCAGACCACTGAAGGAGATTCTGGAGAAAAAGAAATCGAAGCTCCCGAAATACAGTTGCAAGATGAAACAGAGGAAATAGCAGATGAAATAGAAGATCAGGTAGCAGAAGAGGTACAGGAAGAACCTGAAGAGGAAACAGAAGAAAAAACAGTTATCCAGGAAACTACGTTTACCGTTCAGGAAGAGACAGAGGTCCAAGAGACAAAAGAAGAATATGATGTTGAGACCATTATTGAACGTCCTGTTCCGAAAATAGAAGAGCCAGAAGTAAAAGAAGAGGAAACAGCAGAAGAAGAGGAGACTGCAGAAGAAACAATTGCACAAACAGATACCGAAGGGATAAAGAAAAAGAAATCCAAGCTATTATTCAAGAAAAAAGGGATACTGGGAAAAAAGAAAAAATAGTATTGCTTAAACTAACACTTTTTTTGTTACTCATCCTTTCTGCGAAAGTATTTTCTGAAAATTCTTATTTCCTGAAAGAGGAAATCAAGATTGATATAGGAGAGATTTATGCCAACTATAGGGTTAAATTCCTTATTAAAAGGACAAAACTTTCTGATTTAATCATTGTGTCTCTTCCAAAGAGTTTTCCAAAGAACTCTCAGATAAAGCATAACAACAAAATTATCAAATTCATGTCGCAGAAAATCAATTTAGGAACTAGAAAAACAGAGAAAATCGAGATTTCTTTCAGGAAGAAATTAAAAGTCTCATCTCTAAACATTCACAGATTTGATTTCAATACCAGGGATTATCTACCCATTAAAGCTAAGCCTGACTCAATATATGTAATAGCTAAATTATCAACGTCCATAGATACGTTATGGACAGCTGGCAAACCCTCACTGGAAAGGCATTCAAGCTGGCAATGGTCAGGAAATAAGGATTTTCCTAAAATAGTATTTGCATTCAGACCAGATATGGCTAAGTGGATGAATATTCTTGATAAACTATTATCAGGGCAAGATAATCCAAGAAAGCCCTATTATTTGTGGCTACAGGCTAATATATTTGGGAACTTCTGTCAGGAAATATCATTAAGAGATGAACTGGCTGTTGGATTATGGAGAAAAGTCACAAACATTGATGAAAATGATGCATTGTCTGTTTCTGCATATATCAATCTATCTGAATTGTACAAAGATGAAGATGGAGAGAGATTCTATTTGAAAAAAGCTATAGAGAAATTTGAAAAAGCAGGCAAGGATTATAAAAACGCTTATAAAATAAGTGACAGATCCGTCTATCCACCATATGTTTATTTCAGATGGGGTTGCTTGCTTGCAGAATTCAATCAGAAAAAAGAAGCTATTGAATCACTCCTGAAAAGCCTTGAACTATCAGAAGACATGTTTTTTATAGAAGATTATTTTCATGGAGAGGAAGGAGGAAATACAGAAAATCCGATAATAAGCGTCTGGGATAAATTGAAACCTTATGTTATAAAGCGTAAACAAGAAATATCCAGGATCAATGCTTCTGCCAATAAAAAATGGAAAGCACTTTTAAGAACAGGAGAAATTTACTCAGATAATGATTCATTAGCTGAAAAACCTTTTTATTTTGCTTTCATCCCTGAAAAAGAAGAGATAACAGGAAAACTTAGTTTTCAAACAAGAAGAGCAAATAAGAAAGAAAAAGACATTTTTTATAATGAAGATATATTTAATGCATATTTGTTTCAGAAATATTCTCTTGATGATAAAGGGTCACGCAAATTATTGGATATCATAGACATAAACTTTCCAGGTAATTTCCCTACAGCTGATTTATTACTGGATGAATGGTTAACAAGAAATAGAAAAATTATATCCTATGCCTCGTTCGAAAAGGCAAAATTATCAAATGATATCCAGTCTGTTAAATATATGGTTAAAAAGCAAATATTAAAAAAAGAACTGGATGACGAATCTGCATTATTCTTGTTTGAAATGGGGCAATATCTATACAAAAATAATGAGAAGAGTCTTGGCAGAAAAGCCTTATCAAGATTCATAAGGAAATACATGGATACAGAAGAGCTTGATACGATTTACAGAAAAGAAATAATGATCAGATTTTCAGCTTGCAAGAAATATACACAAAAAGATAAAGATCTTGACTTAATATTCAAAAACAGGAAATGAATATGAAACTAGTTGATGATGCGAAAGTAATTAAGATCTCTTTAGTCACAATAGCAATAATACTTGCTTTAGGTCTTCTTAAACTTGGAAAAAGCGTATTTCAGCCTTTTTTCATAGCTTTGTTTCTCAGCTATCTTTTTGAACCAATATATAAACTTATAAGAAATATGAAAGTACCCAAGATAATTGCAGTTATCTTTATACTTCTTCTTGCGTCTGGATTGTTATATGTTCTGGGTGCAATTATTTACTCAAGTACAAGCAATGTAACTGATAACATGACTAAATACCAGGGATTGATAGTTAACTATGCTGATCAAATCAAAACCCAATATAAACTGGAAACTCAATTAAGACAGCTAAGAAACTTCAATCCTAACCGAATAGACATATCAAAACTTAATTTAGGAGAAATCACTTCAGGATTTTTCTCCAGTCTGGGAAGTTTCCTTAATTTCCTTGGTCAATCTGTTATGGTGCTTCTATTCATGCTCTATATAATGGTAGGAAAGGAATCCTTACCTCAAAGGGTAAAATGTGCAT
This sequence comes from Candidatus Coatesiibacteriota bacterium, assembly GCA_016927185.1. Lineage (GTDB taxonomy): Bacteria > JAFGND01 > JAFGND01 > JAFGND01 > JAFGND01 > JAFGND01. Next base: position 22,172 of record JAFGND010000077.1, on the reverse strand, counting down.
TTGAAGATAAAGGTGAACAAATACTCTCAATAATCGAAGATATAGATAGAAAGATCAGACTCTATATTGTCATGAAAACTTTGATATCATTAGCAACCGGTATTTGTGTTACAATCGTATGCTGGCTGTTTAGCATAGATTTCCCTCTGCTTTGGGGGATGATTGCCTTTCTTCTTAACTTTATACCGAATATTGGAAGCATAATCGCTGCAATATTTCCTATTATTCTTGCATTAGTTCTGAATGGGGTTTGGTCAATGATCATTGTGACAATATTGATGTTAATGATAAATAACATATGGGGAAATATAATCGAGCCGAGGGTAATGGGGGATCAACTGGATATATCACCATTGATTGTTCTTTTCGGTATGCTTTTCGGGACATATATATGGGGAATACCAGGAGCATTTCTTGCAACTCCAATTATAGCAGTTATCAAAATCATCCTTGAGAACCTTTCAGAAACCAAGCCAATTGGTGTCTTTATTTCAAATGGAGCTGCATTTGTTCCTAAAAAGGGAATTATTGATAAATACAAGGGAATGGAAAGAAGAATATTGAGAGACAGAAGAAAGGAACAAACTGAGGAAAAGGAAGATAAATGAGAAAAACTGAACGATATATAACTAAAGACAATATCAAGGAAAAGACAGAAAAATGGCTCTATGAAATAAAGGATTATTTAAGACAGAACATCAAGATAAAATATGAAAAGGCAGCTTTGCTGGTAGTGGATATGCAGAACTTTTTCATAGATCCCACCAGTCCTGCTTATACTCCAGCTTCTGAAGCAATCATTGAAAATGTGAATGGATTGATACAATCATTCAGGAAACTCAACAGACCTGTCATATATACTTGTCATTCTCATCATAAAACTGGAATTGATGCTGGTATCATGGCTTTCTGGTGGGCTGGCATCTTGTACGAAGGAACATACTTTGCAAGAATTCATAACTCGGTTTATCCAGATGATTGCGATAAGATAATTCATAAACATCGTTTTGATGCATTTTATAATACTGATCTGGAAATTGTACTAAGATGCCAGAAAATAGAACAGGTTGTAATAGTTGGAATAAAAAGCAATCTGTGTTGTGAAAGCACAGCAAGATCAGCATATTTCAGGGATTTGCTAGTGTTCTTTCCAGCAGATGGAAGTGTTTCATCAACAGAAGATATGCATGTTGGAACACTAAGAAATCTTGCTTATGGTTTTGCAGTTATAGGTAGATGCAGCGATCTTGTTTTTGAAACGAATTCCTCTTAGCAATAAAGCAGGAATCTGAAAACGATACTCAAAGTTCCTTTTTCAGGAAGACCATTTATTGTTGGATTTACAAATAACTTGACTTAACCTTGGCATTTTTGGCTTGCAAAACAAAAATATTAATCATTGAAAAGGAGGTTTTATGACTGACAATTTTAAAGTAAGGGATATCAAACTTGCTGAAAAAGGAAGATTGTTGATAGATTGGGCAGAGAGCCGTATGCCTGTTCTGATGCATTTGAGAAAAAAATATTCTGAAACGAAACCATTACAGGGATACAAGATCTCAGGTTGTCTTCATGTAACCAAAGAAACTGCTGTTTTAGTAGAAACTATTAGAATGGCAGGAGCAGAAGTCGCCTGGAGTGGTTGTAATCCTTTGTCTACCAATGACGAGGTTGCAGCTGCACTTGCTGCAAACGGTGTTTCAATTTATGCATGGAATGGATTGAGTGTTGAGGAATTTTATTGGTGCATTGAACAGACACTTAATCAAAAACCATCACTAACTCTTGATGACGGAGCGGATTTGATATTCACTGTACATCACAAGCATCCTGAATTGGCAAAAGGCATTATTGGGGGAACAGAGGAAACTACAACCGGAGTTCATAGATTGAGAGCAATGGAAAGAGATAATAAGCTGTTGTATCCAATAATTGCTGTAAATGATGCTGAAACAAAATGGGATTTCGACAATGTTTATGGAACAGGACAAAGCTCTATAGATGGAATTCTAAGAGCTACATCTGTTCTGCTTGCAGGGAAAAATTTCGTGGTAGCTGGTTACGGTCATTGTGGAAGAGGATGTGCAATGCGTTCATCTGGAATGGGATGCAAAGTTTATGTAACTGAGGTAAAACCAACTGCAGCTTTGAAAGCAACACTGGAAGGATTCCAGGTTATGAAAATGGATGAAGCAGCGAAAATTGGGGATATATTCATAACAGCAACCGGGATGAAGGATGTTATAGTAAAAAGACACTTCGATGCTATGAAAGATGGAGCGATTGTATGTAATACAGGTCATTATGATTGTGAAATAGACATTGAAGCTCTTGAAGGAATTACCAAATCCAGAAGAACTATACGTCACAACTGTGAAGAGTATACTCTTAATGATGGCAGGAGAATCTATCTTCTTGCCCAGGGAAGGCTTGTTAATCTTGCTGCAGCAGAAGGTCATCCAAGTGAAGTAATGGATATGTCTTTTGCTAATCAGTTTTTATCCTTGATAAGACTGGCAAGTGAAGGGAAAACATATTCAAAAAAGGTTTATGATATTTCTGAAGAACAGGATCAGGAACTTGCATCAATAAAGCTTCAAACAATTGATATATCTATAGACAAATTAACAAAAGAACAGGTTTATTATCTGGATGATTATTCATCTGGAACTTAGTATTGAAAAGCGGGTATAAAACCCGCTTTTCAATTAATTCCTACCAGAGCTGCCAGTATATAGCTTTTTTATCTGAGCTTACCGAAAGAGCTCTCATATCATCAGGAGAAAAACAAACCGAATTAACCTGTAATTCATGTCCTCTCATCTGCAACAATCTTACATTCGTATTTATATTCCAGAAACAGACAGAGTAGTCGCCTGAAGCAGAAAGTGCTCTGGAACCATCGCTTGAAATATCTACTCCGAATACGTCATAAGTATGTCCAGAGAAAGTCTTAACCTTTGTCCCAGTTGTTAAATCCCAGTATATCATATTATAATCTCCACCACCAGAAATTGCATATTTCCCGTCAGGGGAGAATTCAACTGAATAAACATCGTGATAATGCCCAGAAAGTGTTTTCAGTAATGAACCGGTAGATATATCCCAGTATTTTATTGTCTTGTCCATTCCACCTGTAAGCAAATATCTTCCATCTTTTGATATTTTGATTGTTAGTATCCATGAGGTATGTCCATTGAATTCCCTTACCATGATAGGTGGACGAGCAATTTTATAATAATAAGCTATCTTATTATCTCCAGCAAAAGCGCAATACTGACCATCTGATGAAATATCAACACATCTGAAAGGTGAATCAATATCATTTATTGTGAATTCTACAATTTTGTTAGTTAAATTATAATATCTGATTTTCTTGTCATTACTTGCTGACATGGCATGATAACCATCTGGAGAAAATTTCACTCCATAAATCGTTTTCATTGAATCAGGACCATCTAATTCAGCTAATATATTGCCTGTGCTCAAATCCCAGTAAAAAACCGTTGTATCTGAACCAGCTGATAATGCATTTTTACCATTAGGAGAAATATCGCAAGTAAAAAGGAAATCAGAATGTTTTGCCATAAGCAATATGGGTTGTCCTGGGGGATTATGGGTTATTGAAAGTTTACCTTCGCTATAAGATTGATCAGTATTATGCTCTTTTCCTATTTTGCCGACATAAACAGGATTTTTTCTGTTCTTGCCTAATCTGTTGGTAGATCTGTAAGTAGACTTGTTGTAGCCATCATCAATAATCGCAAGAAGATAATACTTTCCTTCTGTCAACGAATCACAACTCCAATCATATAGTGTTGTTGAAGCCCTTATAGTTTCAGCAATAGCAGCTTCATTTCCATTCTTCTCATTATCATCATCATAATATAGCGAGACAACTGGTGATGTGTTGGGATGAGCAGTAAATTCCCATTTTATTCTGTAAGAGCTATCTGCATATGCTCCTTCACTCCCTGGAGAAAGTAGCTTGATTGTTGGAGGATAATAAGGTCCTGTGCCTGTTGCAGTTCCTGTACCGGTATTCCAGCCACCATTTGAATCCTCATCACCGCAGCTGGCAACCAGCAAGATAAAAATCGTTAATGATAAAGAAACAAATAGAGTAAAAAGTCTTTTAAATTGCATAAAAACTCCTTTCTAACTCATTTTCTTTATTTAACAACATTATATTTTATTACTTATTGTCAATTGAAATTTATCCTGACTATTTTTTCATTCAAATATGCTTGACAGAAAGATTTTCATAAAAAAAAGCAGCTATATGAAAAAACAAGTAGATTGCCTTAAGTGTGGAAACAAACTTGAACTTGATTTGATAAACAAAGTAGTTAAATGTCCATATTGTGATCAATATCAGTATTTCGATATCACAAAAATGGTACTTTCATTTGTTCTTGCACAAAAAATAAAAGAACAAGATTCTTTGGAACTTCTAAAAAGTTATCTGAAAAGTGAGAGTATTGAATCAACTGATATATCCAATCCTGTTTTCTCATATTTACCTTTCTGGGTAATTGAGATGAAAAATGAGAGAATTATTGAGTCTGGAAATAGCAGTATAACTACTTCTATTTTTACCAACGAGATAGAGATAGGAGAGATTTCAGATATAGAAAGTGGTGAAATAAGCAATTGCTATCAGCCTGATATATCAATAGACAAGTATCTTGAAAATAGTGAGTTCAAGCAAGCCATACTTGCTTTTGTTCCATTCTACATTATTTCGTTTATAGTCAAGAATGAGGAATATATTGCATATATTGATGCAACCAAAGGCAAAATTCATATTAATCAAACCCCTCCAAATTTAAGAAAAGAATATTTAAACAGACTCAGGAATTATTTTGTAACTGTTTTTTCTATATCTTTTATAGTCTTCCTGTTGTGGGAAGTGAAGTTTCCTGCTTATATTTTTGGCGCAAACATATATAGAGCTGTTTATCTGGAAGTGAATTATTTTTACATATTCATTAAGATTTTATTGCTTATAGTTTTGGTTTCAGGAGCTATGCTTGCAAAAACGAAATATTTGGATAAGGGTAATAGATGAACTTCAATTATATTAATAGTATTTCTCTTAATTGTCCCAATTGCGGAGGAACACTCAGTCTGGAAGATTCAAATGAAATCTGTGATTTTTGCAATACTCCTGTCTTGATAAAAGGTCTTCAGAAAAGGGAAGTTATAAGGAATTTATTTAATAAAGCAGAAGTTTATAAACATCTCAAATCTGAGCTTAAAACAATGGATATTGAAAACGGTTTCATAGACGCAATTAATCCTTCTAACACTGATCTGCTATATATTCCCTTCTGGGAGTTTGAAGTGATGATAGGTACATGGAGAGGGAATGCAAGTCTTTTTGAAACTGAATCTGAAACTGAGATAATGGATAAAATTGTCGTGAAAACTTTCAGGAGACGAGTACCGGCAGTAGATTTGGATCACCTTCATATCAAGGGTCTGGTAACTAATGAATATTGCAGAGAAAAGGTTGATTATAAAATACTGAACAAAGAAGGAATAGTTCTCACTCCTGTGCTGACCCCGGAAGCAGCAAGAAAACATCTTACTGACGATTTCTTCTTGAAATCAACTGCAGATAAGAGTATTAAATCGCCTGAATCCAATAACATCATGAATTCACCTGTGGTTCTTGAGGAGAGTATAGGTTTGCTTTATTATCCTTTATGGGTTTTCAGAATATTTTTTGAAGGAAAAAACTACTTGATTTTAGTAGATGGAGTTTCAAAGAAAATTATCTATGCCTTACTTCAAGGAAAAGGAGAAAAGCTCTTTTTCAAAAGTATTATCAAAGTCATACTATCAATTTTCTTGTTGACTACATTATGCCATCCGGAAGGTTTAATGAAACCTCAGTCTGCAGGACTAGCTGTACTTTTCATGGCAGCAATGCTTTTTATTTTACCTTTTGTTCTTAATAACAACATGATATTAAGGGAAGGAAAATCATCATTTATTGATGATACACTTTTCCCGTTCCTTATAGAAGGCTATAAACAAGCAAAAGAGAATTTCATAATAGAGATAAGGAAATAATGAAGGCTCTTGCATTATATTGTGCCGATTGTAAAAGTATATTACCAAGAATTCGCGGAGATATCTGGATATGCGAAAAATGCGGAAAATGCAATATAATATCGGAAAGCAAGATAATGCCAATTGAAACTAAATGGATTAATATTGAAGAGGATATTAATGAAGCATCGAGATATTGCCCGTTTGTAAGGATTAATTTAGGAAAGGATTATTATATTCTAATCCCACTCTCCATCCATCCTTTCAATTTCAAAATAATTATTAAATTCACATCCAGAATTTTCCCATTCAATAAAGAGCTTAAGTTTGATGAAAAACCACCGAGAGATATTCCTTACTTCGCTTCACAGCTCAATCTTGCCGGCTTGTGGTCAATAATTCCTTTCATAGCAAGATTGAATAAATATGGAATAGAATCACTTGTTTATAATCCAGAAGAATGGCAACTTCTCCATATTCCTTTTAAGAAAAATGAAGCAAATTATAAAAGTTCGATTATTCCATGGGATCTGACTGATATATTGATATCAAGAGAAAAATCATTGCAGGTAGCAATAAATAAGGGGATTATTGACAGGGAATTATTGAGAACAAGATGGAATGAAAAAGAACAAATACAGCAAAATGAGCTTTTGCAGGAATTATTTAAAATAGATTTTGAGTATTTTGGGTAAAAAATGACTCTATTGGAAAAATTTTTGGAGTTCAGGGAACACACTGCAATAAGATTTGCAAGGCTTTTCCCCTACTGGATAACACCAAACAGGCTTACGTTAAGCAGACCATTATTCTTCATGCCTGTCTGCATTTTTGCCCTGATTGCTTTCCATGAGGGAGGTGCTAATACATATGCATGGATATTCATGATATCATGGTTTCTATTGGGATTAACAGATTTCCTTGATGGACCTTTATCAAGACTCACTCACAAAACACCAAAGCCATTGGGGCAATTCCTGGATAGAATTGCAGATAAAGTTTCAATGATTTCCTTATACGTATTCTTTGCCCAGTCCTTTGTTGCATTAATATTGCCTGTCATAATTCTGGAACTTATAAGCGCTGGTTCTGCTTTAGTTCAGTGGGCATCAGAGGAAATTGAAGAGAAAATTGGAGCTACAAGTGTTGGAAAATGGAAAATGACACTTCAATGGAGTTTAATCCCCTTCCTTTTCTTCCACTATTTTTTCAATAGAAAACTTCCGTTCCTTGAATACTATCTGGGAATAATGCTTCTACTAACACTAGTTAGTGTACTTGCACATTTATATTATTCAGGATTGCTTGAGTTGAAGCTTCTGAAAGTCATAGGCTATTTCCTGGCTAATATCACTACCTTTACAAGAATACTCCTTACTTTCATATTATTGAGAAACATGTCGGGAAATCCATCTACAGGAATGTCAATAATCATACTTATATTTCTCACTGATATTTTTGATGGAATGATTGCCAAGCAAATGAGTGCATCTTCATCGTTTGGGGCCTGGTTTGATATGCTAACTGATAATTTGATTATAATATCGTTCTATTTCTGGAACTATACAAAAACAAATACAATAATAGATCTATATTCAAGTATAGTTATGACATTAGTCACAGTATTATTTCTGATTTTGCCTTTTGTTTCAGTACAACCTGATGGACAGAAGAAGCTTTTCCTGAATAGAATAACACATATAATGGTAATGATTTGTATTATCGCCATGATATATAAAGTACCATATTCTAGCTATTTTCTAGCTCTCATTCCACTTGCATTGCTACCAATATCAGTTGCAGCAGGATGGAAAAAGAACAGATCAAGAGACAAGAAGACTAATTTGAAATCTATAGATAAAATGACTGGTTAAACAAGGGGGTTTTGAAATGGGGAAATTTGCTCTTTTAAACTCACAGCTTAATGAGAATGGGGTAAGATTTAATGCACTGATTGAGGAGGAATTCAAGAAAGCTGGAAACCTTATAAATGAGTACATTAATGACTTCAAGGATCCGCTTTGGATTTATTATGTCTGGTATACTGGAAAGGGAGCCAACCTTCAGACTGCATCCATAACTTTACTTGAATTGCCTCAGGAAGCAAAAACTGAATACAAGATAGAAAAACTCCTGAAATGGAAAATGAAACCTGAACAGGATTTACTGGTAATACAAATTCTTAACAAGGACCTGGACTTTGATGAACAATATTGTATTTGCAAGGCATCAGATCTGGTACGATTAGAGAAATCAAAAGACATAAAATTCTTGGAATTTGTAGACGAACCTCTTTTCAAAAAGCTTTTGATTTCAGAGGAACATCCAGAATTATCTCAAAAAATCCAGGCTTTGAAAAACAGAAATCTTGCTGATCATGTAACAAAACTTCTCATGGATAATCAACCAGAAATAGTAAGAACAATACTGTCGTCTTTGAAAGAGGATGCTTTTGATGAAAACCTGCTTGATTCTGATTCTGATTTTGCTGAAGTTTTAGGTGATAGCTAGTATAAGCCGTACAAGTCTTTGTGGGGAGCTGCTATAACTTCAACAGCTACAAGGTTTCCATTTTCACTGAGAAGTAATGGACAACGATTGACAGCTGAGGAAACAGCAGCTACTTCTCCACAGCAAATCGCAATTGATTTGCCTGCTAGTCCAATTCCCAATCGTATTTCAATAAGCTCTACAGCAGCTGATTTTGCAATCATGTCAGCACAATTCAAACATGAACTTAACGTGAAAGTCTCTACGATTCCCAGGGATTGGTTTTCATATGAAATACCTCTACCTGTAATCGCTGGTATTACTGTAGGATGAGCATTAGGCAGCACTATTTTATCTATGACCTCTTCAATGGAATAGTTTTCTGCTTTCTCTATTGAAACTTTTACAGAAGCGACATCTCCAGTTATCAAGGCATAAAAACGCCCAGGGCATGTTGGCCTTGCTTCCAGTAAAGTTATGTTTGAGGTTTTAAGCAATATATCAGTTGCTGCATAACCTATGGCAATACTCTGCCATTCAATCAATCCAATTGCTTCCAGCATTCTAATCCTTTATTATAATGCCTTCACTATCTATTTTTATCTTGCCACTAATCGTTGCATTAATCCATACATTAAAAGTATTATCTGGTTTCCATAAAGGCTGCCCCTCAGTTACCTTTTCATCATTAGATACAAGCAAGGAACCTTTACTTTTTATCTGCAATCTTACAGTTTCTGGATTTATGCAGACTTCATTTGAATCAGGCTTTTTACTCGTCACTGCAAGTCTCTTGTATAAAGATTTGCTGCTTACCAATCTGAATTTTCTTGTATTTGTTTTCAAGAGATTTTCATGAAGAGTACCCTTGTTTTCTAATTCATTCTTCAGTTTCCTGATTATCTGCCTTGGAGCAATACCCATAGGACAAGCATAAATTTCGCATAAACCACAATCAGAACATAAAAAAAGTCCAAAATCAATAGCTTTTTTCTCATCATTCATCATGCATCTCATTATCCTGTGAGGTTTCAGTGGATGACCTATAAGATACCTTGGGCACAAATCAGTACATCTGCTGCATTGAATACATGCTGTAAAATTTCTTCTTTGCTGTCTGGAAGGGGAAAACGAAACTATCTCATTGTAAACTCTTGTTGGATTATAAACAATCAAGGCTTTTGTTGTTGAATTAATAAAAGAATCTTCACTGATAGAATTCCCAGTCATAAGACCATTCTCTATTAAAATCTCATTTTCTTTTAGTTTTATATCTAATTTTGCTAATACATCCCTGAAACGGGTGCCTATAGGGGTTGATACAATATATGATTTTGTTTTTGTAGTGACTGTTAAATATTTCCTTGTCATTTTTCTGTTTTTACTTGCTGCATTCCCAAGATGAAACAATGTCTCAATGTTATTAACAAGTATTCCATAATCTTTGGGTATTTTCCCTGGACTTATGGTTAATCCAAGAGCTTCGTTTATTATTATTAATTCATCTCCAGCAGGATAATAGTCTTTCATTCGCATTACTTCAATATTATCAAGTCTCTTTATTAACTCTGTAAAATACTCATAAAACTTGTCCTTGATGCATAATATTGTTTTTTCAGGTTTTTTTAATCTTATTACATAATCAATTCCATTAATTATTTCCTCGTAATGATTCAAGGCAAGATACTTATCTGTCCATAAAAGAGGTTCACATTCAACTGCATTGATAATGAATGTTTTGACTTCATTCATAAGCTTGATATGAGAAGGAAATCCTGCGCCACCACATCCTACTATACCATATTTCTGAATATCTTCAATTGAAAGCATTATTTTTTCTCTGGATTCCTGTCCCATTTCGGTAATAAATCCGTTTTAGCATCATATAACAAATCAGCAAAAACTATAGTAGCATCAGAAGAAAATGTTAATGGTTTTTCTCCCTTGTGTATGGGTTGGCTTAGTTTTAATGCTCCAACAAAATCCTCTTTACCTTCAATTACATGTGTCTTCTTGATATATTGAATCATTGATCTGGCAATTCCGCCAAAAGCAACACATTGTTTCAATTTATCCAGATTTAGAAAAGTCCTCGCCATGTATGCATAACCAAGAATGTCAGCATAAGATTTTACTTCAGGTTTCCATTCTATTGAATATGCTGGATATAGAAAGGATTTTTCTCTGTAAACTTCCAGGATTTTTTCTGCAAAGTCTGAAGCTCTTGCCATGATATCATGGAGTGAAAGTTGTTCTGCTATTTCAACCATTCCAAGCAATGTCAATGCCATATCTCTTGTTTTTGTAGAAATTCCCTCTTTCCTTTCCATATGATAAATCCATGGTATTCTTGGTTCATACATGCTTTTCAACCATTCCATATATTTAATTGCTCCTAACTTGAATCCTGTTTCAAGAGTTACTTCATATAGTTTTGCCAGTTTTGAGGCAGCTATTGCATGAAATGATTGTGGTCTTCCATGGGGGGAGAATCTTCTCCATGTTCCATCACTTGCTTGTATTGATATTAGCCAGTTCCCTGCATTTATCGCTGATTCTATATATGCTTCATCGTTGAATTTAGAATAAGCTTTTAGCAATGCATCTATTATAACTGCTGTTGTATAAATAGAAGGGTTTACTGGAGGTTTTTTATCAGACGGGAAATACCATCCGACTGGAACCTGTCTTGAAACAAGATAATCAGCAAGAGATTTTGCCACTTCAATAAAGCGCTCTTCATTTATCTTAAGGAAAAAAACAAGAGCTAAAGCAGCTGTTGTTTCCTTTCCCTTCAACCATCCTTGTTCCAGATTATAGCCTGCAGGGAAAGCTAGATTCATGGGAGTGTTTCGATAGGCTTTTCCAATCCAATCTATCAATGCATTATAATGCTTATCATCTGATTCCATTCTACAAGTAGGCCTATTTTTTTCTCTCTTTAAAGAAAAGAATACTTTATTGTCGTGAAACATTGCCAGTCCCCTCCCCTTTTATGGATCAACACCTAACATCTTAGATAACTTTACCCATCCATCCTGCAGGTAATTCTTGCCTTGAAGAATTATATCTGGTTTTATCCCTTCAGGTGGCACAACGATAAGTAAATTACCTTCAATTCTATCAAACTCGTTCATGAAAAAACAACCTTCAGAATTTTTCAGATTATGTTCATTCATGGTAATGAAATGCTTCTTGTATCTATGCATTCTCCTCCCTGTCATCATATTTATCTGAACAAATCCATATGCTCTTTTTTCAAATACTGTCATCGGTTGAAGGCTGAAAACCAGCCACATATTTCCAAGTTTTTCAGGTGGCGTAACTTTCAATAAACTGATATTCTTAAGTTTTATTATCTCACTTTCTATTCCGTTTGTCTTGAAGTATTCTGATAGTATCCTCAAGAATTCATCATTAGGCATAGTAGGTTTTATCAGATTCTCTTCTGCAAAAATCATAGAAAAGGTAAACAATAAGACGATTAGTTTTCTCATTTTAAATATAAGGCTTCAAATTCTGAAACAAAATCTCCCATCCTTGCATCAAAAACATTGATGCAGCAAATGCTGAGTTGGGAGAAATTCCTTCAGGGGGAATTAATACAGTTATCTTGCCTTTAACCCTGTTTTTCTCATCTATACTGAAAGTTCCGCTCCAGTAATCGTTATGAAACTGGTTTATAAGATCAATTACTTTGGATTTATCTTTTGAAATTTCAATATTCGTGAAAAGATATATCAAGACAATAGAGTATTTCTTTTCATTCTGCGAAGGAATCTGAAGAGAGCTAAAAACTAGTACTGCTTTGTATATTTCTCCAGGTTCATTACTCTTGAAACCCATCTGCAAGACAGAGTTATCTTCTTGTTTTGCAATTTCAGTTACTATTTTCAAGGTATCAGCGTTTGCTTTCAATTTGTTGATTATTGTTTCATTATCATCTCCTGGAAGAAGTTTTTCTGCATTAAGCAAAGTAAAACCAAGTGATATTAATAAAACAGCTACAATCAGTTTAAGGCACATTTTCTCTCCTTTATTCAAGTATGTCAGTAATAGATTTAAAACTCCCGAATGGTATTATAAGATAAGCTCCTTGAGAATGCTTTCTTATTGAATCAAGAGATTCTTTTGCTATCTTTATTCCTTCAGCTCTGGCAGCAGCTCCTGTTCCCGCCAACCTCATTCTTTCCCTTGTTTCAAAAGGTATGCTCATTCCCGGAACTTCATTGTGAAGGAATTCAGCGTTTTTGTAAGATACTAAAGGCAGTATCCCTGCAAGTACAGGAATTTTATATTGCTTTATCCTTTTCATAAACTCGAGATAAAGTTCTGGATCAAAGACTGGTTGTGTAAGAATATATTCTGCTCCAGCATCAATTTTCCAAAACAGTCTTTTATGCTCCAGTTCAATATCTATTGCTCCAGGATTTGCTCCAACTCCTATATAAAAAGCGCATGGATTACCAATGGGATTACCCGCCACATCAAGTCCTACATTTAGTCTGTGAATAATCTGTACTAATCCAACTGAATCGACATCATATACTGCTGTAGCCGTAGGATAATCTCCAAGTTTTGGAGGATCCCCGGTTACTGCAAGAACATTTCTCAATCCCATTGCAGAAGCACCCAGCAAATCGCTTTGCATCCCAAGCAGGTTTCTGTCTCTGCAGGTGTAATGAAGAATTGTCTCAATTCCAACTTCTTCTTCAATTATTTTAGCTAGTGCAAGGGCACTCATTCTGGCAGAGGCTCTTGGTCCATCTGCAATATTTAATGCATCTATATTATTATCTTTCAGAAACTTGGCTCCCTCCAGTACCTTGTCAAAGTTAGTTCCCCTCGGAGGATCTATTTCCACTGAAATAACATATTTTCCAGATAGAAGTCTTCTGGCAAATGCACTTTTCTGCCCTTTTGGAATCGGGATTTGAGCTTCCGCTGTTTTTCCGTTTTCTGATGTCTGAACAATTACATCTTCTATTCTTGAGGGAGTTAATGCTTTTATTGCTGCTTTCATTGCGGATATATGATTATAATCAGTCCCGCAGCAACCTCCAATTATTCTCACTCCATACTGAATGAACCTTTTTGCATATTCTGCCATGTATTCAGGCGAGGAGAGATAAATGAATCTTCCCTCAACCATCTTCGGAATTCCTGCATTTGGTTGTACTATAAGAGGTTTGCAAGTTGCCTTAGCCATTTCTATTATAGCTTCAAGCATTATCTGAGGACCTACTGAACAGTTTATCCCTATTACATCAGAGATTTCCTCAAGTTGTCTGGCAGCTTGTGATGGTGTTGTTCCATAAGGCATTTTGGCATCATCACCTACGGTAATCTGAGAAATTATTGGCTTATCATACAAATCCCTGAAAGCTTTTATTGCCTGTAGAAGCTCATCCAGCCGATTGAATGTCTCAAACATGAAACAATCTACATCAGTATCCTTGAAAGCTTCAGCTTGCTGCCTGAAAACATCATAAACTTCATCAAAACTCATTTTACCAAATGGTTCTATTGGAATACCAATTGGTCCTATACTTGCAGCAACCCAGGCTTTATCACCTGCCACTTCTCTGGCAAGTTTTACTCCCTCCCTGTTTATATCTTCAAGATGATCCTCTATGCCATGCTTCTGAAGTTTTACGTAATTGGCACCATATGTATTGGTTTCAATTATATCACTTCCTGCATCAAAGTATTCCTTGTGAACTTCAGTTACCAGCTTCGGTCTTGTAAGATTAAGCAAGTCGAAGCACTGGTTGATATATATACCTTTGGCATACAATCTTGTTCCCATTGCTCCATCACACAGAACAATGCGTTCATTAACTGTTTTCAGTAAATCATCCATCTATATTATCTGTTTGTATTTTTCTATAGCTATTTTCAGCAAGTCCATTGCTTCCCGTAGCTTGTCCTGTTCAAGGACATATGCTATTCTTACTTCTTTCAAACCAAGTCCGGGAGTTGCATAAAAACCTGCCCCGGGTGCAAGCATGACTGTTTTGTTATCAACAGAAAACTCCGTTAAAAGCCAGGCTGCGAATTTATCTGCATCATCAATAGGCAATTGAGCCATTACATAAAAGGCACCTTTCGGCTCCTGGCACAAACAACCTGATATCTTGCATAAGCCATCCAGAACGACATCTCTTCGCTTCTTGTATTCTTCCTTTACTGAATTGTAATAACTCTCTGGAAGTGAATAAGCAGCTGCTGCACCATATTGTTCCAGGGTGGGAGGACATAATCTTGACTGAGCTAGTTTCATTATTTCAGATCTCACATGCATGTTTTTTATTATCATACAACCTATTCTTGCACCACAAGCTGAAAACCTCTTGCTTATGCTATCAAGCATTATAACCCTATCAGCTATTCTAGGGAATGATAAAATGGAAATTGGAGCTGTCCCATATGAGAATTCCCTGTAGACCTCATCACTCAGCAAATAAAGGTTATGCTCCAAAGCAAGTTCTGCAAGCATTTCCATTTCTTCTTTGTCAAGTATTGTACCAGTTGGATTATTTGGGGAACAGATAAGAATCCCCTTGGTTCTGGGACTAATCTTGCATTCTATCTCCTCCTGCGAAGGAAGATGAAATCCAGTTTCCGGTAATGTCCTGATTGGTTTCAGTTTTACACCGGCGATAGAAGCAAATCCATTATAATTTGTATAAAAAGGTTCAGGAACAATCACTTCATCGCCTTCGTCAGCTATTGTCAATAAGGCAAACTGAACTGCTTCACTCCCTGCAGTTGTTATCAATATTTCATCCTTGTCCACGGAAATATCATATCTCTCAAAGTATCCTGCTATTGCCTCTCTTAGAAAAAGTAATCCTTCAGAGGGTCCATAAGCAAGCACCTTGTCCTCGAATTTATGAACTGCTTCCCAGTAAGCAGGAGGAGTAGGCAAGTCAGGTTGACCAATATTCAGATGAAAAACACTTATTCCCCTGCTTTTAGCTTGATTGGCAAGAGGAACCAATTTTCTGATAGGTGAAGCCTGCATTTCCGAAACACGCTTTGATATAGCAAGCATATCAAAACCTCCTTCTAATTATTTGAAGCAAAAACATTTAAGAGCAATTAGGTGTCAAGCAAAGATTTTAATAGATTAATAGTTTAACTTGACACAAACCATATTCAATTTCTAATTAAGACCATGAGTTTTTTACTTTACCTTATGCTTTTTCAGGCAAGCTTCTTTATTGAAAACTATTCAGTTTATCGCCTATATACTCCCAATATTGACTACAATCATAGTATACTGAAAATTGAAAAAAACAAGTATTACGATATAGCAATAAGGCAATCGGATCTATCAAGGATCAATAAAAACGTTTTTTGCAGGAAAATAGCTCATGACGCTGGAAAATATATTTCTTCTTTCTGGGATTTCAGATCAGACATGGGTGCTTATCATACTTATGAAGAAATGCTTGAATTACTTGATTCATTGGTTCAGAAATACCCAGATATTGCAAAGATAGAAAACGCAGGTAATACTTATTTAAAAAGGAATATACCAATTCTGATAATTGGTAATGATAATTATGTAAAACCTTGCTTCCTTTTCGTAGGCTTACACCATGGAAATGAAGTTGTATCTACTGAAGTTACTCTTACAATAGCAAGGAATCTGCTTTCAAACAGACAAAATTCACTAATAAGCAAATTGTTGAAGGAATCATTGATAATAATACTTCCGATGCTCAATGTGGATGGACATATAGAATCAGAGCAGGGTAGATTCAGGAGAAAAAACATGAGACCTCCTGATGGAGTAGATCTCAACAGAAATTATAGTTTCAAATTCGGTTATGATGATAGAGGTTCAAGCAGCAATCCTTATGAAGCTACTTACAGGGGAGAATATTCTTTTTCAGAATCTGAAACCAGATCTATCAAGGATCTTTTTGAAAAATATCCTGTCTATTCATCAATAAGCTATCATTCAGAAGGCTCCTTAATTCTTTACCCCTTTGGATTTGCTTATGCCCATCCAATAGAGAATTATGCTTTCACTGCTCTTGCTGATACTTTGGCAAGGGACACTAAATATATGCCATGGCAAACTATATTCTTGTACCCAACAAATGGGGAATACTGTGACTGGAGTTGCGGTGAAAAATCATCAATTGGATTTACCATAGAGCTTTCAGAAGGCTATCCTGAAAGTACAGTACTTGATTCAATATGCAAAGTGCAGACTGAAGCTGCTATTAATTTCATGCGAACCCAGATCACAAGACCATATCTCTATCCGCTTTCCCCAATCTGGGAAGAAACTCCTGATACAGTAAGCATAAACTGGCGATTGAAATGGCATTTTGACAACAATCTAAGATTTGTCAAGAAATCATATTTATGGGAAAGTTCAATTATGGATATTGAAACAGAGAATTTCGAGACATTTCCTGATACTGTCTCCCCCAGAAAATGGTTTTACAAAGGATTTTCCCTAAGACATGGAACATCAAGCAATTATATAAGAACAGAGAGACAACTTGAATCCAATTCCTGGCTTCAAAGCAGCATTCCAGTAAAAGGGGTGAAGAATTGCTCTTTCAATGCATCATGGCTTACCTTGAGATCAAACGACTGCATATATTTCCAGCTATCAACTGATTATGGAAGAAGCTGGTTTAAGCTGGATTCTCTATCCAATTACAGCGACTGGACAGAAAAGAACTACTCCTTATCTGATTTTCCTGAAGGATCTGAGTATATTTTCAGATTCAGCTGGATAGGTAATCCTTCAGAAACAGGTGAATATCTTAGTATTGATGATTTTTATCCTGTAGTAAATAATAAGACATGGTCTTTCAAGGGTGAATCTGCTGATTCAAATTTCAAATTCAATAATCATGATGAAGGTAAGTTTTATTTCATATCCCAGGGAGAAAATGAGATTGGAAAAGGTCTTATTAGTCCAGTAAAGGAATTGTTTTTTTCAGAAACCGGATATAGGAGAAAACTTTCCTCGCACCTTCTGCCATACAAGCCAGGAATTCTTGTTGTAAATCCCTGCAGAGGGGCGATAAGAATAAATCTGAAAACAAGAGAATGCGAAAAAACAAAGATTATTCTTTATGATATAAGAGGTAGAAGGATGAAAATTCTATTTGAAGGCTTGATAAAAGACAGAGATTTCAGATATGAATATCCTTTTGAAGGAAAAGGTATGTATTTTATAAAGTTCATAATAGGAAATTATCAGAAAACAATGAAGTTAGTAAGTATATGATAAACTAACTCTTAAGGGAATCACCCTTCTCTCCTGAAAAAACTCTCCCTGCTTTTTCAATACTCCTTTTAACTTCTTCAAGTTCGAAACAAGCCCTCTTATCATATATCTTGTAGTTTTCCTTGTAATCAACTGGAGTAAAACTTATCATAATGACATTACATCCAGCCTTCAATCCATTGACATGTCCATTTTTTGTCTCTATGGACGCAAGAGCAGTTGTAGCAGGAAGATGGCTATTTCTTGTTACTATTCTTGAAAGGGCAAGTGTCTTCAAGCTGATTTCAATAGATCCATTTTCAGCATCAGCTAGTGGAGTATCTTGCTGGGAAATAAAAGGACCTATCCCTGCCATGTCAGGCTGAAAATCCTCAAGAAAGAGTATATCAGAGGCAATATCTTCAAGTTTCTGGAATGGCAGACCAATAATAAAACCTGTGCCAACCTGATAGTCCAGTTCTCGCAAATAATTGAGAATTCTCAATCTGTGACTTAGGGATTGATTGGGATGCATGAACTTATAAAGTTCATTGTCTACTGTTTCGTGTTTGAGCAGATACCTGTCTGCACCTGATTTCCTGAATTCCTTGTAATCCTCCAGATGTCTCTCTCCTATTGACAAGGTTATTGCCATATCTGGGTAGTCATACTTTATTCGTTCAAGAAGAAGGCAAATATCTTTTTGTGTATAGAAGAAATCATCTCCAGACTGCAATACTACTGAATTAAGACCGCTACCATCTATCTTTTTTACAGATTCTAGTATTTCATCTTGAGTCATCCTGTAGCGATTGATATTCTTGTTATCTCTTCTTATACCACAATATTTACAGTTTCTGATGCAATTATTTGAGAATTCTACAATTCCCCTAACAAAAACCTTATTACCACAAAATTCTGATCTTGCAGAATCAGCTTTTTTGAATAAGTCATTTGTTTCTAGGGATTTGAGATAATAAAGAACTTCTTCTTTATCCATGCCTTATATCACTTATAAGACTTTCAATCTCTCTTTTCTTTGTATCATCAAGTTCATACCAGCCGTAAATTACCAGTCCCATCTCTTCAGAAATGCTTATCCTGAATGGTTGTGATAGAGGTATCTCCCTTGTTCTTGTTCCAGAAATAAACTCCCACCTCTTGCCATGAATACTTGCCAGATAAAGAGTTACATTAAATTTATCCTCAATATCCAGAAGAAGTTTTCTCACTTGATCATCAATATTCACTAGAAATATAAATCCCTTTCTCCATTGCTGATCTTGTTATATGCTACCATGAATGCATCAAAAGCATTAGGTGTCTTCTTTTTTATTTCTTCCATTTCCATCTCAATAAGCTTTATCCCTATTTTATAGGTTTCCTCGCTTGCGAAATCATCAAGCCATTCCTTGAAAGTCAGAACTGCATTGAGTTTGCAGAATTTGCCTTCCTGACCTGTTCTCAACAATTCCATGATATTTTGTCCGGTTCTTCCACATCTGTATCCTGCTGTACAAAATGAAGTTATGAAACCAAGTTGTGCCAGATCTCTTATTACTTCATCAAGACTTCTTGTATCACCCAGTAAAAACTGCTGTCTGCAACTATCTTGTTTGCCATCTTCAGAATAGCTTCCTATGCTTATGCAGGAAGAGGCGTCTGTCTGGGTACATCCAAGTGGAAGCAGTGCCTTTCTTATTTCTGGAGATTCTCTTGCAGTAATTATCATTCCTGCATGAGGTACAGCAAGCCGCAGAAGTACAACAAGCCTCTTGAAATCCTCGTCAGAAACATGATATTTCTGATACTTTGGATCTGTTATGAAAGGAGTGTTTTCAGCTGGTTCCAGTCTTGGAAAAGAAATTGTATGAGGTCCTATCCCGAATACATTCTCAAGTTCTATGGAATGATAGAGAAGCCCCATTATTTCAAATTTCCAGTCATAAAGACCAAAAAGCGCACCTAATCCAACATCATCTATACCTGATTCTAATGCCCTGTGCATACTGTAAAGTCGCCAATCATAATCTCCCTTGAATGTCCCTCCTGGATGAACAATATTATAAGTATCATGATGATAGGTTTCCTGAAAAATCTGATAAGTTCCTATTCCAACTTCATGCATTTTCCTGAATTCCTCTAGCAATAATGGAGGACCGTTAACATTCAATCTTCTTATCTGCCCAAAGCCTTTCCTGGTTTTAACCTTTACTCCATATATTGTTTCTATTGATTTCTGCATATAATCAACAGAAGCCTCTGGATGCTCCCCATAGACTACAATCAATCTCTTGTGTCCCACCTTCCCTGTAAGATATGAAACCTCATTTATTATATCTTCATCTGAAAGTGTTTTTCTTTGCATTTGCTGATTGCTGCATCTCAAGCCGCAGTAAAGGCAATTATTGAGGCATAAGTTGCTTAAGTATAAAGGAGCAAATGTAACTATCCTGTTGTCATATACCCATTTCTTGACAGCAGTTGCAGCTTCCTCCATTTCTGCTATCAAATCCCTGTCAGTAACATTTATCAAGGCAGCAAGTTCATCTGGAGCAAGATTATGTATTGTCAATGACTTGGCAATAATATCTTTAACTCTTTTGGGGTCAGGATTTTTGTTGTTCTTTATCTTCTCTTCAATTTCAGAATCATTTATGAAATCTTTTCCATCTTTCATGTATTTAGAGATTTCCTTGTAATTGATTCTTTCTTCAAGCCAATTTCTGTCTTTATCCAGCATTATAACTCCTCTATCACTTTCTTGTAAGCTTCTAATGCAGCGGGAAAAGGTTCAAGAACTCTTTCCAGTACTCCCTGAACAAATGCAATCGATACGCCATAATTGGTAACAGGGACTCCCTTTTCCTTTGCCTTATGTAATCTAAACAACATCTCTCTTCTTGTCAACATGCAAGCACCACAATGTATTACAAGCTTGTATTCTTCAAGGTTGTCAGGATAATCCCTGCCTGTTGAAACATCAATTTGCAAGTCTCCTCCAACATATTGCCTTAACCAGCGAGGGATCTTGACACGACCAATATCATCCTCTAATGCATGATGAGAACATGCTTCTGCAATCAGGATTTTGTCACCATTTTTGAGCTTCTTTATATAGGCAGCTCCTTTTGCTTCTTCCAGCAAATCTCCCTTAAATCTTGCAAAAAGGATGGAAAAAGTTGTGGTTTTGATTTCTGGAGGCGTATATGCAACCATTTTCTGAACAACCTGTGAATCACAAACCACCAACTCAGGTTTTTCTTTTAGTTTATCAAGAATGTGAATAAACTCTCTTTCTTTTACAACAAGTGTAGCAGCATCATTATCAAGAGCATCCCTTATTGCCTGGACTTGAGGTAAAATCAGTCTCCCTTTTGGGGCTTGCAAGTCAATTGGAACCATTAGTACAGCAATATCACCAGGTTTCAGCAAATCACCAATCAAGAGAGGTGGAGAAAGGAATTCATCCGGGCATATCTCAAGCAGCATTTCCTTGAATTCATTTACATATCTGTTTCTGTTTGCTTCGTCAACGCTTGAGCATTTAAGAATATGCCTGGTTTTTCCCTTCAGTTTTTCTATAAGTGAATTATCAGGTTTCTTCAAGTCTATTTTGTTTACAACAACTATAAGAGGAATGTTTCTTGTTTTTGCTTCCTGATAAATCCTCTCTTCGTATTCTGACCAGTTATCTGCTTCCATGACAAGAACAAATACATCTGAGCTGTCATAAGCTTTTGTTGTTTTTTTAAGACGCAAGTCTGAAAGCTCAGAAGTATCATCTATTCCTGCAGTATCAAGAAACATCACTGGACCTATTAGAAGAAGCTCCATTGATTTTTTTACCACATCAGTAGTAGTTCCTGGAACTGGAGAAATAATGGCTACATCTTGATTGGCTAACATGTTAAGAAAACTGGATTTGCCAGTATTAGTTCTACCATATAAACCGATATGAAGCCTTAGAGCCTTTGGTGTCTTTAGCATTTTTTAATTTCAGGGCTTTTTATGCCTAAAAAAGAGTCAATAGAAATTACCTTTCTATATGGTTCTTTATCCATAGATAATGCCTGGACTTATATGGAATCAGACCTTTTATTCAAGTTCAGGATGACAGTCTTGATGCTTAACAAGTAATACTAGCTGATAGAGTCTTATTCCATTTCAGGGGAATCTGCCTCTTTCAAGACAGACTCCCTGGTTATGGAAACAGGGGCTTTCCCAGTTCATTAGTTATTCATATATTTTCATATAAAGGAGCTTATCTGTATCAATCATTTCGAAACACATTTTCAGAAATGGATACTTGGAACGTTCACATATAATATACGAACATTTTATGATTTTGTCAAGGGAAAAAATAATTATTCTAAAT
>JAFGND010000076.1 GCA_016927185.1 Candidatus Coatesiibacteriota bacterium | reverse complement strand
TATATGAATTCAGTGAGTATGCCATTCCCAAATAAGAGATAATGGAAAAGGCAATCCAGAAGGATAATTCAAATAATTCCTTGTCTTTTATTAACTTATAGATTCTGAAAAGCATTCCAGTAAACCCCAGGAGCATCAGTAGATAATAGGGGAGGGCAAATATATTCTTTTTCAGGAAATACAAACTCAGGTTCAAGAATTTCTGTATAAAAGGTTGTGATTCATTTGAATATGAGAACATGAAATAATACTTCAAAAGTCCTGAGATACTTTTAATTTGAATGATATCAAAACCTGCTTTATTCCTGAAGTGAAATAAAAGAAGAATATATGTACTGGAGCCGATTATCATGAACATGAATGAGAGTGGTATTATTAATTTCTGTTTGCTGGATATAAACTTGCGGTAATTGAAATATATCAAGGGAATTATCAAAGGCAGTAACGCATAATGATGGGAAATAGATATTCCAGTAATATATGCAAACAGGTATAACCATCTTGTTTCTTGTCTGCTTTTTATTGCAGAATACCAGCATGATGTCATCAGAAGCAGATTGAAGCCGTATACTTCAGCAATAATTGCCTGTGAAAGAAATGCAGGAAGTAATCCAGCAAGTATTGTAAATATAACTTTGTAAAATGCTTTTACTTTATATTCATCAAGTATGAATGCAAAGATTATAAATGCCACTGCAAAAAGCAAACCTGAAGTCCTGTTGATGCTGGATGCAATGTCCCCTGGTATTATGCTAGATAAAATTCTGGTAAGCTCTGTCCATAAAGGATAGCCTGGTTGATGAGAAACACCTAATGAGACTACAGCTGTTATTAGCGTACCTGAATCCTCGAAAGTAACACTTGGAGCAGACATCAAGAAATAGCAGACTAAAAGTAGTAAGCCTGTCAGAAGATTAAGTATGTATTGCCTGTCAGTCAAATAATCCAATTTAAGCATGATATTGTTAGTTCAGGCAGATATGACTAATATATTGTCAAATAGTATTTATCAAACTTAGTTTTAATAAAAGACAAATATTTTAGTTTTACATATGAAAAAGCTTGACATTTTTTCTTAGTTTCTTCTAGTGAAATTAGAAAACAAGAATTATAGTAAGGTGGTATTCAATATGAAAATCTCATCTTGTTCTGTTGGCTTGCTGATTTTTCTTCTTTTTTCTTCACTAGCTTCAGCACCAGGTGAAAAAATCTGGGAATACAATTCAAATGGATATGCCTGGGCATATCCATTTTATTACAATAATATTGCATATTTCGGAAATGGAAACAATTCACGCACATCAGGGACTATATATGCACTGAATGCAGAAAATGGAACTGAGATATGGAAGTTTGATTTGCAGGGGATTGCCGTATATGAAATAGTACAGGCTTATGGAAACATCTATGTTAGTGCTTCCAGTATTAGCGCAAGCAGAAGTTATATCCATTGCTTAAATCCTTATAATGGAAAATGCAATTGGACTTATGAATGCAACGCTGACTTTTTTACAGGCCCCTGCGTTTATAATAATCAGGTTTTTTTCGGATTCTATGATCCTGACGATATATATTATCTGTATTCAATAAATGCATTAAACGGAGATTATATATGGAAATTCTGGGCTGAAAGAATTATACGTAGAACTCCATCTGTAGGAAAAAAAGCTGTATTCTTCAATGCAGAGTTTGAAAATATGTATTCGCTCAAATATGATACTGGAGATATAATCTGGAAATACCGACACTGATGTTCCTCTCCTATCTGCGTGTCAGATAATATGATTTATTCAGGAGATATTGCAGGAGAATTCTATGCAGTGAATTCAACAAATGGAGATCTTGTATGGAAATATAAAACCGGACGTGAAATCAGTGAAGGATCATGTGTAAAGGATAACACTGTATATGTGGGGAGCTATGATTTCAATTTTTATGCACTGAATGCACTTGATGGCAGTTTTATCTGGAAGTACGAAACAGAACATGCAATAAATGGAAGTCCAATTACTTACAATAATTTAGTAATATTTGGAAGTGGTAATCATCTTTATACACTTGATGCTGAAAACGGTAACCTTATCTGGTTATTTGAAACAGAAAACGATATAAATAACAAGTCCTTTGCTGATGACAATAAGGTTTTTGTTGCGGATTATGGTGGAAACTTTTATGCAATTGAAATAGGAGCGGATATAGGTTTCAAGGAAAATAAAACAAGCAAGTTGCCAGCAAAAAAACCTGATATAATAGCCAATAATCCTTTCAGAAATTCTCTTATAATAGAGATTAAAGAGAAATCTGAAATATATTATTTATCAGGAAAACTGATAGCCAGATATGATAAAGGCAGACATACTATTAATACAAGTAAATGGCAGACAGGAACTTATATAATAAAGGCAGGAGCTGAAACTAGAAAAATAGTAAAGCTGGACTAATTTCAACTATTGTTAAATCCCTAAAAAATAGAGTAGGGGATAGAGGTTGCCAATAAACGACATTATTGAATAATAAAATGAATCCTGTATTCTGGAATGGGAATTTTATGAGATATTTTTTATCTATAATAATTCTGCTATCATCTTCAGGTTTATTTCCAGTTCCTGGTGATTTGATATGGAAACACGAAAATAAAAGAGGATTTTGTACTTACCCTTGTGTCTCCGATGGAGTTGTTTATATAGGAAGCAGGGATAATTATCTATATGCTATAACCTGTTCTGATGGAGCTTCAAAATGGAGATGTGAAACTGGTGCTAGACTTTTTTCTACCCCTTGCATCTCTAATGGAGTTGTTTATTCTGGAAGTAATGATAAATGCCTCTATGCAATAAACAGTTCAAATGGTATCATCAAATGGAAGTATTGTACAGGTGGTGAAGTTCAATCTCCAAGCGTTTCAGATGATATCGTTTATGTTGGTAGTTGTGATCATTTTCTTTATGCAATAAGCTGTTCAGATGGAAAACTTAAATGGAGTTTTAAAACAGGCTCATTTATTTACTCTTCTCTTTGTGTTTCAGAAGGAGTTGTTTTTGCCAGAAGTAATGATAATTATCTTTATGCAATAAATTGCAAGGATGGAACACTCAAATGGAGATTCTGGATAGGGGATTCTGTTGTGTCTTCCCCTTGTGTTTCAAATGGAGTTTTATATATTGGTGGTTATGGACAAGTATATGCTATAAATACTTCAGATGGATCAATAAAATGGATAACTGGAATGTCAACAGCCATTATCCTTTCCCCATGCATATCAGAAGGAGTTATATATGTTGGAAGTGAAGATAGTCTTAATGCATTAAACAGTTCTAATGGAGCTCGTAAATGGAGTTATAAAGTATATATTAATCCTTATTCTTATTACCCTTGTGTTTCAGATGGAGTAGTTTATACTGGAAGTCGAGAAAAATATCTCTATGCAGTAAACTGCCTGGATGGTACTCTTAAATGGAAATTCTTGACGGATCAAAATTTTGTATCATCTCCTTGTGTTTCTGAGGGGATTGTATTTGTTATCAGCGGCAAATATCTTTATGCAATAAGCACTTATAGCTACAAGGATAATTATGAAAAATGAAGTACCGAGTGATAAATAAAAAGATTCCCATGAAAAAGAGATTGCTTTTTGTAATCTTAAAATATGCCAGATACTTGATAATGTCTATTGACTATAATTTATAGAATGAAATAATGAGCATCAAAACAATCTATTTAGAGAGTAATAGTTAGAATGGAGGGAAAGATGAAACCCTATAAGAAACCAGAAATAATTTCTGAACAGGTATTAGAAAAAGTAGCACTTGATTGTGAAGATTTTATATTTTATACTAAATATTATGAAGGATGTGGCGAAGAATGTTTGGGAAGAGGGAAAGTAGATAGTAATTGTGCAAGTGGTTGGAGTTAATTGTCTTTAAAGGGGCGGAAATGAAACAATATAGAAAACCAGAAATAATTTCTGAACAAGTATTAGAAAAAGTTGCACTCAGTTGCGAGGATTATTTCTATTATGTGCAAAACTATGAAGGTTGCAGAGATTTGTATTTGGGAAGGGGAAAAGCAATTTACGATCTTTGTTATGATGTTTATAGTTAATAAATATTTTGGAGGGAAAGATGAAACCCTATAAGAAACCAGAAATAATTTCGGAACAAGTATTAGAAAAGACTGCACTCAATTGTGAAGAATATCTCTATTATACTAAAAACTATGAAGGTTGCAGAGAGGAAATGCTGGGAAGAGGGAAAGAAGATGCCGGTTGTGCTGGACTATATCTTTACACTTAAAAGAAGCATCATTAGAAGATGAAAGTTTGTTATATAATCATAGGTTACTCAGGATCCGGAAAGACAACACTTGCTCATTCATTATCAGATTTCTTGAAGGGAATTGGCAAGAAGACAATAGTTATT
>JAFGND010000075.1 GCA_016927185.1 Candidatus Coatesiibacteriota bacterium | reverse complement strand
GTTTCATGTACTTTGATGGTTTCTTTTTTCCAGTCATTAATAATCTGTCTGGATTTATACATTTTTATAACGAACATGGAAAGAACTAAAGATAATGCTATAGCACCTGCAATTCTGTTTTTTCTGCTAAGCTGCTCCAGTAATGAGCAGACTAAAAAAGTCATTCCCAATCCTGTCAGAAAGAAGAATCTATAAGGCAGAAAGAGAAGCATTCCAGGGATGAAGAGCAATTTGTACAAAGGAATGACAGGTAGCAGGGATGCAAAAATCCAGATAAAAGAGAGTCTTGCTGTCGAGTTTATCTTGTTCTTGACCAGGAGGATTATTAGCAATAAATATGAAAAAAGTACTATCTTGTTACTCAAAGGCTTCATGAAATAGCCAGTTATTAGTCTGTAATTAGATAATGCTATATTTCCTGTAAAATCATATCCTCCCCAGTTTCCAAGCACTTCAAGCCTGATAAACATAAACAGCAATGCTAATAATATGTAAGGAATTGTGAACACTATTATACCAAGGAACTTATCCTTCAGTCCTGCTTTTTTTTCTATCTTAAGATAAAAAGCAATAATAAGAAGAGGAAGCGATAAGCAGCTTTCCTTGGAGAAATATGATAGCAAGGCAAAAATCAGGGATAAAATATATAGTTTCCACCTTCCACCCAGATGAAATAATACATAGAAAAGAATGCTTGACAGCAGAAAAAAAGTTGATACAAGATCATATCTGCTTGACAACCAAACTGTTCCTGTTGCTGTTATCGGATTGACTATCCATATGCAAACAGCAAAAAAGGAAATCAATTTATTCATTTTTGATAGATGCATTATGAAAAGCAGCAAAAGAGAATTTCCTATCAGAATGACTATATTAATAAAATAATACATTCTAGGATTTATGTTGAAAAAAACATAATTGATCTTCCATACAAAATAAACTATTGGTCTGTAAAATGCCCCCAGCATGAAATCCTTTGCAAATACATTCAAAGGATTTATGTTTTCTTTAACTATTATTAGGTGAAGATAGTCATCGAGAAAAAACTCTGCATCAAGAAGTGGCATATAAAGCCTTATAGAAAGAAAGACTAAGCCAATTATCATGAAAAATAATAACTGATTTTCTGGAATGCTTTTCAGGCTTAGAAATTCTTGATTATGCTTTCTATTCTCCATAACTTACCTTCAGGCTGGAAAAAAATCAAATATCCAGGAGGAGGGCTGATCCACATTTCCGCATTAATTCCCTCTTTCATAGCCTGTGGAGCACTGGAATATACCAATCTGCTCCCTTTTGGAACAGTATATAGTATTACACCATTAGTTACCTTGAAATCATATAATCTCAACAGACCACTAAAGGATACATCATTCAGGAAATGCGTAACATGTACTGGTAAAAAGTCTATTGCATAGATCGTCCGCTCTTTGTCATCAAATTCATGCTTATTAAAAAGCAGATCTCTGGCGAATACCCTTACAATTCTCCCATGATCAATAAATCCTTCCATTTGCAGTCCAAATAAATGCGTAAAAAGACATATTACTAAAAATATGAAAATATTTATTTTTTTGAGGAAGCTTTTCGGAATTTTGTTTTCAAGACGCATGCAATACAATAGAAGTACCCCGAAAAACAGAGGTAAATATAAATATCTTAATCCAATTATATATGAAGATATGGCAACAAACAAGAAACCCCAGAATCCTGCAATTATAAACAAATAGAAAGGATTTTTCATGAAAAGATGTATACTTATCAATATTATGCTTATGGAAAAAACCACAAGAAAAACTATAGGGGTTATCAAGCCCAGCAATTTTATGCAATAATTGAAATAAGGCATGAATAAATAAAGAATTAGATGGGCAATTCTCTGATAAGGTTCAAGAATGTGCTGTTCAATTGTTTTAAAGAAGAGATTTCTCAATACAAAATATCTTAATGCAACATATATAATTGTTACAAGAGAATATTTCAAAAGATTTTTCTTCAGATTTTTTTTATCCTTGAAGTAGCTTATAAAGATATAAGGTAATAATGCAGCTATTGCTATTTCTTTTGATAGCAAAGCAAGAGCATATAAGAAAATTGAAACATTGTTTTTCCCCTTTAACAAAGCAATCACTGAAGAAAAAACAAACAAGCCAGCGAGAGAATCAGTTCTTGCGGAACTCCATTGTACGACTTCTATTCCTGTCGGGTGGACAAAGAAAATCATAACCAGTAGTTTCCCTGTCAAATCTGGAAAACTTTCTCCCTTGCTTCTAGCGAGCAATATCATTAAATAATATAGTAGAAAAGTATTGATAAGATGAATGAGGATGTTTACTATCAGATAAGGATAGAATTTCAATCCAGATATTTTTTGCTGAACAAAAAATGAAATGTGAGCTATTGGTCTGTAAAACATGTTATCGTAAAAAGGACTTAATAATTTAAGGGTTTTAGCTTGATCCAGCAAGTAGAAATCATCATTAAGAAACCAGCCACTTTTTCCGATAATGAATAAAATGCAACTTAAAACAAGAAGTATTATTATGAATACTTTTTCATTGAATGATACTTCTCTAAATTTCAACTAACTTTCCTTTTTTTAAATAACTTGCGTTTCCAGTAATATATATTTGTCAATTTTTTTATGGCTGGATCAAGTAATTGAAAAAGATGATAATAAAGAAGGAATTCTCAGGTTCATGATTAGTTACATTATTATAATCATACTTAGTTAAGGTGTTTTATTCTATCTTTAAAACTGAATTGAATTTGCTTCAAAAAGAATGATTTAATTTGACAAATAGAGCTCATAAAGAAAAGCAAGTCCTTATGAAGATAGGAAAAATTATTGGGAGTATAGTTCTTACAAATGCCATTGCAGACATTAACCATGAGAGACTTCTGATTGTACTTGGCAAAGATAATAGAATTGTTATTGCAGTTGACAGAATTGGTGCAGAATTGGGCAAGACTGTTTTATGCGCACAAAGCAAGGAAGCAATGTATGCTTTGGGAGATGAAAATAGACCGATAGATTTAACAATAATTGCCATAGAAGATTATGATATTAGCTAGAGTTATTGAACCCATTGTAACCACAATTAAGTACCCTGATCTTGAGGGAGAAAAGATTCTTATGGTTCAAGCTGCATCTTTTGATTCAAAATCTCTTTATGGTGATCCATTTTGGGTAATTGACAGGATCGGGGCAAGACAGGGAGACTGGGTTCTTGTAATCAATGAAGGTGGAAGCGTTGGAATGATACTGGATAAAGGCAGAAAGAACTATATAAATGGAGTAGTTGCTGGAATAATTGAGGAAGGTCATGAATACCTTATGGATACCGAAAGTTGATTGTAAGTATTACAGGGGAGAAAAGCCTTGTATTTTTGGAAAAATCTGCCCTGATTGCAATAAATATATTCCATGGCAGCAGAGAATCCTTATAATTAAATTGGGAGCTATGGGAGATGTATTAAGAACAACCCCAATTTTAAAAGGAATTAATTCAAGATATCCTGAGGCTCAAATAACATGGTTAACGCACAGCATAAGCAAGCCCTTGCTGGAAAACAACGCTTTCATAAACAGGTTATGGTGCATAGATGAGCTTTTCAAACCTGAACTTCTTTCAACCAGATTTGATTTATTGTTTTGCTTTGACAAATCATCAGAAGCTATATCTCTCTCAAGATATATATCTGCAGAAAGGAAATTCGGTTTTACATCTACCGAATGCGGAGATCTTACAATATCAAATGAAGCATCAAGAAGGTCATGGTTATTGGGACTTGATGACAATTATAAATTCCATGAGAATAAATCAACTTATCCTGAAATGATATTCGAGATATCTGAAATACCTTACAATAATGAGGAATATATACTTGATTTTACTGAAGATGAGTTATTGAATTCTAGTGAAAGATGGAAAGATATCAGTGAGAGAATAGAATTGAAGGGAATGAAAAGCAACGATGTTTTAGGAATAAACATTGGTGCTGGAGGAGCATTTGCAAATAAATCCCTTCCGACAGATACATTGGCAGAGCTTATTAAGAAGCTTCATGGCAAGGGATACCCTTTAGTTCTACTTGGAGGGCCGCAAGAAATAACTGTTCAATCGAGATTGCAGGAAATAATAGATTTTCCTCTTGTTTTCAACAATTTTCATAATTCTGTAAGACAATTTGCTGCATTACTTCGTTTTTGCAAGCTTATTTTGACTGGAGATACACTAGCTATGCATTTAGCAATTGCTATACAAAAACCTGTAATAGCTTTTTTTACAAGTACTTGCTCGCAGGAGATAGAATTATACGGCAGGGGTTTGAAGATAAAAACAAAAGCAAAGTGTGCCCCCTGTTATCTTAGAAACTGCCCAAGCAATAATATATGCCTGGAAGATTTAACATCGGAGTTGATTTTTGAAAAAATAACGGAATATCTTGAGAAATGAAAAAAGAGGAAAAAGTAGTTCTTCTGGTTCCTCCAGGTTCCAAGAAATATCTAAGAGATTATTATTGCGGAAAGGTATCAAAAGCCAATTATTACATGCAACCAATAGATCTTTTAATGCAGACTTCCTGGCTTCATAGATCATTTGAATTGTTGTTATTTGATATTCAAATCAATCCAAAGTCAGAAGGTGATTTCTGGGAAAAAATTAAAAGCAACAAAATTAAGGCAATTTTCATGATAACAGGTTCAGCTTCATGGGCAGAAGATTACGATTTTATCAAGAAAATCAGGGAGAAATACAAAGGTTTGATAGCCATCTCAGGTGATATTTTTATGGGTGATCCCGTTTGCTTTCTTGACAGATTTCCGGAATTAGATATAATTATTACAGATTTTACCACGCCTTGCCTGGAATCATTTTTGAATGGGAAAAAAGATTCACTCGAAAACATTTTCTACAGGGATGAACATGGAGAAGTAACTGGGAAATTTGTATATTTACCAAAAGGTACTTTTACAATGCCAAGACCGAGATATGAAATATTTGATCCTGAGTTTTATTCATATCCTTTCTCCATGAATTATCCAATGGCAACAGTACTAACTGATTTTGGCTGTCCATATCAATGCAAATTTTGTACAGCAGGTATAATTGGCTTCAAGGAAAGACCACTAAATGAGGTTGCCAATGATTTGCATTGGTTGAAAGAAGCTGGTTACAATGAGATTTATTTCGTTGATCAGACTTTTGGAGCTAAAAAAGAAAGAAGAGAGGAATTACTTGACTTGATTTCACCGCTGAAATTTTCATGGTCATGTTATAGCAGAGCAGATATTTGGGAAAAGGATGACTTGATAAAGATGAAAGAATCTGGCTGTCATACAATGATCTTTGGTGTTGAAAGCGGAAATGAAAGCACTTTGCAGAATATAACAAAAGGAGAAAGCATTGAGGATATCAGGAAGGTCTTTTCCTATTGCAAAGAGATAAACATAAGAAGAGTAGGTACATTTATTCTGGGTTTTCCAGGAGAAACAAGTGAGCAGATACAAGCAACAATAAATCTTGCTATAAGTCTGGATCCTGATTATGCTTCATTTAATATTCCAATTGCAAGACCGGGAACAAATCTTACAAAAGAAGCTGTTTCGAAAAAGCTGATAAATCAAGATGTTTATATACAGGATCAAAGCGGTAGCTCTTCAGTATTTGATTCTGATGAGATTGATTTAATATATTGGCAAAATAAAGCATTAAGAGAATTTTATTTAAGACCGTCTTATTTGTGGAGGACTATCAAGAAAACCAGGAATTTTTTCCAGCTGAAGCAGCTAATTATTGAAGGGATTGAGGTCTTAAATAAGGCTTTATGGAAAGGAAATTAGATGTATCAGCCTACAATTAGTATAATTGTCCCTGTTGCTGAAGGGAGAGATACAAGTCTTCTTCTGAAATCTGTTGAAAAAGTAGATTATCCTAGTGAATTAATTGAAATAATTTTCGTTTTTGGGAATCATCCTACAAAACAGAGAAATGAAGCTTATTTGAGAGCATCTGGTGAGTTGCTTTATTTTCTTGATAATGATAGCGAACCTGATGCAAAGAATTTCAAGCATGCGATACCGCATTTCAATGAAAAGAGGGTGGTTGCAGTCGCAGGTCCTGCTTTACCCAAGTCTCAAGCCAATATTCTTCAGAAAAGTGTTGATAAGCTTTTTTCATCTTTTCTGGGTACTGGCTCAGCAAGAGCAAGGCATAGCAAGCAATCAGGTCCAAGGGCAGCAGATGCAAACATGGTGATATTATGCAATTTCATAATAAGAAAGGAGACCTTTAAATCATTAGGTCTCTTCAATGAAATGCTTTTTCCTGGTGAGGAAAATGATCTCGCCAAAAAGATTATTTATAATGGCTACAGAATAATTTATGATCCGAACTTCTTTGTAACGAGATCTCATAGATCCAATATAAAAGATTTAACATTGCAGATATTCAGAGATGGCAGAGGAAGAGCAGATTATTTTTTCATTAAACCAGATGTTAAATCACTTTTCTTTTTCTTGCCTTTATTATTTTATCTTTATGTTTTTGTTTCAACATTCATCTTCTTGATAGGATCCTTTGAGTTCGCGGCTGATATTTTATTCTTGTTCGTACCACAAATAATTTATTTCTTTACAGTGTGCGGATTTTCTTTGTACACATTTATCGTAGAGCAGGATCTTACAGTTGCCTTATTATTGATTTTCCTTTATCCTTATACTCATTTTTGTTATTCAATAGGGCAATTATGGGGAACAATCAAGAATTTAATGGGGAAAAAGGGTTATATCAGAGCAGATTACTATTTTGATATAAAATTTATCAAGAAATTTGAAGGCAAAGTTGCAGAAGAGCCTGAGGAAGGAGAGGAAATTAAAGAAGAGAAAAAGGAGCATGAAAAACCTCTTGACGCAGATGATATTTTATTTTAATAGCTGGCTTGCTTTTTGCTATTATATTATAGTAAGAGAGGTATATACAAGAGCTTATTAATAACCAAAATAGCTTGACATTTTTTGTTTAAGTTAGAGTTCTTAACGAGGTGATTACTATGAAACGTAGTTTCTTGATTTTTTTAGCTTTTTCATTATTCATGCTTGGATGCGGAGATAAATCTATTGAATTAAAAAGAATAGCAGATTCTGCATATATGTCTGACAATATTGATGTTGCAATAAATAATTACAGGCAAAGTATCATGTTGAAACCAGAGAATCCAGCAACCAATTTACAGTTAGGTGCATTATTGGTTGATCAAGGGAAATTCAGTGAAGCCAAGCCTTATCTGCAGAAAGCTGAAAAACTTTTACCTAATAACATATTGGTGAAATATGATCTTGCAAGATTGTATGTTGGAGAAGATGATGCAGATAATGCAATGAAATATTTCCAGAATTGCATAGCCATGGATAGTAATTTCTCTATGGCTTATAACGGTATGGGAATTGTTTATATGAGACAGATGGAAATGGACAAAGCAATTGAGTGGTTCAAAAAGGCTATTCAGATAGATCCCAATTTTATAGAAGCACATTATAATATAGGAATCGCCTTATATAGACTGGAAAAATTTGATGATGCTATTGCTCAGTTTGTTGAGTTAACAAATAAGTGGCCATCATTCAAAGATGCTTATTATAATATTACTGCATGTTACAGAAAACTGAAACTGAAAACATCTGACAAGAAATTGCAGGAAAAATACATCATTGAATCAAGAAAATATACCGAATTGTATATAAAATATGGTGGCGTAAG
Source organism: Candidatus Coatesiibacteriota bacterium (assembly GCA_016927185.1). Taxonomy (GTDB): domain Bacteria; phylum JAFGND01; class JAFGND01; order JAFGND01; family JAFGND01; genus JAFGND01. Next base: position 8,965 of record JAFGND010000075.1, on the reverse strand, counting down.
CGACATGCAAGAATAAGGAGCCTGTTATGAAAAATTACAAATATATCTTCACAGTGATACTCTTGTTTTTCCTGGTTTTCTCTTTTAATTCTATCAGTGCAGAAGAGAAACCGGAACCAGAAAAGAAAAAGGAAAGCAAGGAAGACGAGAGTCTGGGTGGAGCACCCAAGGAATTGATATGGGATATTGATAAGCAGTTTAAACAAGCTCTTTATCAATATCAAATAAAAGAATATCAGGTAGCAGTGGACAGGATGGAAAATCTTGCAAGAAAGTTGAATGATTATCCTAAAGCTGCACTAAGACTGGAGATAATGTTTTTTGTTGCTGAAGGGAAATACAAGCTAGATCTTTTCACTCAAGCAGGAAGCTATTATGAGAAAATACTGGTTGATTTCCCGAAAGATGACAGATATGTTCCAGTATGTGTATACAGACTTCTTTGGATATCAGGAAGAACGGAGAACAAGGAGAAACTGACTAAATATTATGATATGATTCAACAGGATATAAGATTCCAGAAATACAGGGATCATGCAAAGTATATTCTTGCTGAATACTATCTTAAATTAAAAGAGCCTGATTATAATAAAGCTATCAGCATACTTCAAAGTATTGCATATACCGGACCTGTCGAGATCCAGCAGAATTCACTGGTTGCAATGGGAATGGCTTACTGGAAACTTGATAAAATCTCTGATGCTGTTACAGCTTTTCAGAAAGCAAAAAATATCAGAGGCCCTGGCAATCCTGAAGCAAGAGGAAGAGCAAGCTATTTCCTTGGAAACTATTGGTATAGCAAGGAACAATTCGACAAGGCAAAAGACGATTACCTTGATGTTGATGAAGATGCAGGAATATATTATCATAAGGCACTATCTGGTTTGGGTTGGTCTTACTTGAAATTGAAAGAATTCAACAAGTCTATCAAGTATTTCAGCTTGCTTCTCACTAAAACAAAAGAATATAATCTTGCAGGAGAATCGGCAACAATGATTGGCCATTGTCAGTATAGACTGGGAGAATATGATAAAGCGATAGAAACTTTCAAGCGAGTTATGAAAGAATATCCAAAGCAAGGTAATGATCCAGATGACAGGGACTGGTCAAATGAAGCCAGATATGAAATAATACTCCCTTATTATGGACTTTTCCTGAAAGCAAGGGAGAAATATGGTACCTCTAAAAAGGACTGGGGCAAGATAGAAGAACCAGCAAAATATGTTCTTCAGTATACTGAGGATTTGATTTCCCAGGCAAAAGACAAGAAGCACAGACTTTTAGTTTATGCTTATTTTTATAAAGCGGAGATATTAACTTATCAAGAGAAATATGAAGATGCAATCAAAGTCTATGAAGATATATGCAGTGGTTTCCAGGATAGCCCTTTTTACAAGGATGCTTTATGGGGTTTAGGCTGGGCATATTATTTTGTAGCTTCTGCAAAGATAGAACAAGAGAATATCAGCGTAGAGGAAGCTACAAGACTTATGAATTATACAGTCAAGGCAATAAAGAGTTGGGAAATACTCCTGGATAAATTTCCAGACTTTCCGAGCGCCGCTGATGCTGCCATAGCTGCTGGAGAGGCATATGTCAATATTCTTCCGGCATTTGATAAAACTGAAGAAGGTAAAGATGATTCCAAGTACTGGAAAATGGCATTACCATTTTATGATAAAGCTATCAGATTAAAGAACATTACTCCCATCCAGAAATTCAGGTTGACTCTTCTTTTTGCTATCGCATATATGAAGCAAGGTGAATATGAAAGAGCTGTCCAGTATATGACTGATGCATTCAATCAAGCACCAGCAGTAAAACAGGAAAGTGAAGCTGTTGACAAAGCTGCAGTTCTTTTCACCCAGCATGCTGAGAGCAAGAAGGATAATACTGGAGTAGTGCTTTTTCAGAAATATCTGCAACTTAAACCAGATGCAACAAGATCCCAGACTACAAAGCAGGTTATGGATAAAATGGCAGGGAAATATGAAACCTTGTTCAAATATGACAGGGCAATAAATACCTTGAAACTAATGAATAATCTTTATCCAAACGATCCAAATATAGCAAGTGTCCACTGGAGAATAGGTGAATTATCAAAAACATCAAAAAATATGGATGGCTGGCAGAATGCAATGGAGAGTTTTCTGGACAAAGCAAGAACTTCGACCGACAAGGATGTTTCATCAAAAGTGAATGTAGCCTTATTCGAAGTTACGTCAAAAATCAGGGAAAAACTCTCTGCATCAAAGACTTTAGATGAAAAATCCAAGGGAGAATATGAAAAAATGATGAAGCTGTCTAGTGAATATCTGGCAAGAAACCCGAATTCAAGAACAATAGAATATTATGCAATGCTTGTAAATCTTGGGGATGCCCAGATGGCTCTGCAACAAAGCGAACCAGCTGGTGATACATTCCTCAAGTTAGCTACCGAGCTTGAACAGAATTTCCCACCAAATTTTCTCAAGGGAATTGAGGCATTTAAGGATAAGACCAAACAGGATTATATTCAGTTTTGCGTGAGAAATGCTTTCTCATGCTATCATGATATCTCACTTCTGGCTGATAAAACTAAGAATACTACACAAAAGCAGCAGATAATTCCGAAATTAATAAAAGCAGCAGAATTTTACGAAAAAATTGGTACAAATAACAAGGACCTTTCAATAATTATGTCAGTCCATGCAGATGCTCTGCTTGAATTGAAGCAATGGGATAATGCCATGGTGGTTTACAATAATTTCTTACAGAGATTCCCGACAGAAGTGGATAATGGATTATCCGCGAGACAGAATATAGCGTATTGTTACCAGATGAAGAAACAATGGATAGATGCAGCGAAGGCATTTATGGAAGTAGAGCGTTTTGCAAGATTGAATGGCAAGAAGAATGAAGCAGTTCAGGCAATTGAAGCAGCACATGCTCAATACTGGCTGATTGCATATCCGAATGCAGCAGAAAAAACCTCCAATGATACTACTTCCAAGACACCACTTGTAAAAGGTGACGTAATGCAGGCAGCTGGTTATTTAAGGCAGTTAACAGATTACGCAGTCCTTAATGGATATCCAGAACAGGCAAAGAAAATTATGGGAAATGTACTGAGAATTTACAATGATCAGCAGAAAGAATCAGCAGAGAAGGCAATTCAATACTTGCAGGAAGCTCAGGTATATTGTAAATCGAAAGGTTTCGAGGATTTGGTCAAAGCAGCAAATGGTTATATCATATTAATTTATACTAATCAAGCTGAGACTGCTTATAAAACAGCTGAAGAAAACAAAATAGGTAATGTGAAAGCTCAGAATTATATTCTTTCTGCCCAATGGGAACAGAAGAAGGCTGAATATATAAAGACAACAACAGGTGTTGTAAAAGAAGAAGAGAAAATAATATACTGGCAGAATACTGCTGGTCTGTATAGCAAAGCAGCTAAAGCATTGGAAGATAAGGGAGAAGGACAGACTGGTGAGGACAAGGCACAGTTGCAGAACATGTATATGAAGATTATCGATCTTTATGAACAAATAATCAAGCAAACCAAGGATGAAAAACTGGCACAGGATTACAGAAGCAAGATTGTTTACATAATGAGAAAAACTAACAAATGGAAAGAAGCAGCTCAAATGATACATCAGATGGCTGAAAAAGAAAGTGACCAGAAGAAGAAAATAGACTATTATCTTGCTGAGATAGATACTTATAAAGAGCATAAGGATTTAGAGACAGTGCAAAAACTAATGAAGGAATATGTTAACAGGTTCCCGGGTGATAAGGAACATACCTTTGATTTTGCGGCAACAATAGCCTTGCTTTATTATGATAAAGGAGATTATGTTACTGCTGAACCTGAGATGAAGAAAGCCATTAGCGTTTACAGTAATCAGGAAGATACAAGAATAGCACTCCTGCATTATAATCTTGGTGAAATAATGGAAAAAAAGTCAGGATTTGAAGCTGCGAACAAAGAATGGTATACCAAAGTCCTGACCTTCCCGGTTCCTGAACTTCATGCCAAGATCTTCTATAAACAAGCAAACATATTTTTTGATGAAGTAAAGAGAAAAAAGGTTTTGGATTCTAATATTTCTGCTGACACAAAAGCCAAGGTAATGCTTAAAATAGGCGATGCATACGCAAAAGTCGTTAAGACAATTAACGCAGCTATTGACAAAAATCCTAGCTATTATCAACAGTATGCAAACACAGAATGGTATAAAAAATCCCTTGAAATGGCAAAAACCTACACTCAGGATGCTGAAATAACAAGCAAAGCAGGGGAGGCGGTAAAGAACATTCTGGAAATTAAGGATGATTTTGGGAGGCAAGCCACAGAAGCGAGGAAAAAATGGTATCAAAAAATGTTCGGTGGCAATTAGCTATTATATTGTTCCTGCTTCTCTTGTTTGAAGCAGGATTGGAAGCAGAAGAAGAGATAGAAATAAATCTTGGCGAGATTAAAATATCTGGTGGTACCGGGCTTGACCTCATGTTGACAAGAAAGTTTTCTGATACAGGAGAGGTCAAGATTGACAGGGAATTTTTCAGGGATTTAATGAGACCAATTGAAAAAAGCACATTTCTTGATAATATTTATCCTGCTCCTGTTCCTGTTTTCGCAAACCTTATTGGTGGAAGTCTGTCTTATCATGAACTGCACAACTTAAGAGTATTTTCAGCCGGAAGGATCACTACTGGTACTCAGACTCTTTCAAAACAGAAAGAGGAAATGGATGAACTTAAACCAAAGATAGATCCATTTGATGAATGGTTCAGCAAGGATGAAAGACAGTTTTTTTTCAGGAATGAGTCTTTTTATAAATTTATCTGGGACAGCAAGATTGGAAAAGTCAGTGATTATAAAGATGAAAGAACAAGAGGTTTATTGCAAGGTAGATATTTCAGTGAGCTTTATATAATTGATTTCAATGTCTTGTATGATTACAAGAAGATAGAATCTGCGGATTCCTTGACTGTTCAGCCAAGGGACTTTTTGTATGGCAGCGGAAGTTTTGGATACAGAATTTCCAAAACATCAAGATTTGAAGTTGGAATGCTTGGTAACAGTTTTTCTCTTAAAAATGAAGATAGTTTTGGAAGATATCAGGAAACAATGATAGGTGGATTGGGGAGACTTCATGTTGGTTCCAAGACTGTTGATGCAGAATTTTCTGCAGAAGGCGGGGGGGGAAGAATCACTTATGATGCAGCCAATGGAGATAATATAAATGAAATAAGCAACAGATACACTATGGGAGATTTTGGCGGAAATCTTACAATAAAAGCTGATAAATTGAGATTTATTCCTGGTGTTAATATAGTATATGACAAGAAATGGGCGACAAAAGTAAATCCTCAAGGTCTTATTGAGTATTATTTCACTCCAGTAAGCAGGATTTATGCTGGAGGCGGAGGAGATGTCTTCAGAACAAGACTATGGGAAGAAGCTCCTAATCTGAGTTTTGTACAGATTGATTCTACTTATGGCAGAGATGAATATTATTACGGATTGGGAGGATTTACTGTAGAGCTTCCTTATGTTTTGTTGCTTAAGGCAGAAGGCTTTTTCAGGTCATATAAGCAGAGATTCTACTGGACATCCTCTGGCCTGGCAGATTCAACCTCTACAGAATATTCATGGAGACTTGCCCAGGCAGATTCAAGTACATCCCTTTTCGGGTTTGATGTTTCTGTAAATCACAATTTCGTTCCAGAAGTATATCATGAACTGAGATATGGATTCAGGAAAAGCTCATTCACCTTGCCTTATGAAAACGCACATGTAGTTCATTATATGATAGGATATAGAAAAGATAAAAATATTGATATTGCTGGAGGAGGAGATTATGTTATGGTTAATAATACTCCTTCAGGAAATCTGGGATTACCTTTTGCTAAAGTAAGGTTTTCGAAATATCTTTTAAGTGACATATTGGTATTGTTTTTAAGTGGATCTTATCCATTTAAAAAAGAAGCATATAAGTTTTATTTAGATTATCCTCATGAAGGACCAATAGTAGAGGGGGGGGTGATACTGGTATTGCCCATAAGATAATGGGAAATTCTTTCAGATGTTTATTTCACTAGTTGTATTTGAGGAGGTTCTTGCATGAATTTTTTCTCTTATTTGGCAAATGAGATTAAGGAAGCATTTGCTTCCAGTCCAATTGACATTTCATTGATTTTGCTATGTGCCATTATTGCAACAGCTGTGTCAATTGAACGTTTAATAGTATGTTACAGTTCCAGGATTGATGCTAGACGTTTTCTTTATGAAATAGTTAATCTTATAAAGCAAGGTAACTACAAGAAAGCTATAGCTTACTGCAAGAGAGAGAAAGGTCCTGTTCCAAGAATTGCAAGGATTGCAATAGAGAACAGGCAGGATACAAAAAGTGCCATTCAGGGAGCTATAGATGAAGCAGTTATCCAGGAAACACCAAGATTGGAAGCCAGACTTCCGGCGCTTGCAACTATTGCAAACGTTGCAACACAGCTTGGTCTGCTTGGAACTATTATTGGTTTGATGGAATCATTTAAATCCCTGGCACAGTATACAGGTGAGCAGAAGGGTGCAGCTCTTGCAGGTGGTATAAAGGCAGCAATGTACACAACAGAAGCAGGATTGATTGTTGCTATTCCAACTCTTGTTGTGCATGCCTGGATTCAGGGACTTGTGGACGGGATTATAAATGATATTGATGAAACAGCCCTTAAAGTAATGAATGCTCTTGTAGCTGGGAGGTAGGTAATGCCTAGAACAGGTGTAGGAAACGATCCTAGTATTAGCAAGCCTTCAGGGGCAAGACACAAGAAGCGAGTCAAGGAAGAAGTAGAAATTAACTTAACTGGTCAGATGAATATATTCCTGGTCATTATCCCGCTTCTTCTTGTAGCTGCAAGATTCTCGCAGTCAGCAATATTACAGTTATATATGCCTTCTGCAGGAAGAACAGCTAACCCAACTACTAAGGAAGCAAAAGAATTCCAGGCAAAGATGCTTATAATTGAGATTACTAATCCTGGTGATGTTTATATTGGTCCGAAAGGTAACTTGCAAAAAGTAACTAATATAATGGATAACATGTCTGTATTAACCAATGAAACAGAAGCATACGAGAATTACAAGAAGATAAAAGACAAGATTGAGGTTTACAAGAAACAAGGAGCACTTGAAACTTGCGTAATTAAGGCAGATAATGCCATTATGTATAGATATATTATTTCTATGATGGATGCAGGCAGGGAAGCAGGTTTCCAGAATATTTCACTAGGATTATTATAGGAAAGCGGGTAAATATGGGAAAAAAGCCAAAGAGAAAACTGCCTGTCTTAAGAATGACTTCAATGATGGATATGTTCACAATATTCCTTGTGTATTTGCTGATTAATTTCTCAACTGATCCTGAATCTGCAATAGGAAGCTATGTCAAGCTGCCTGATTCCAACTCACAGAAAAAACAAGAAGAAAAGGAAAGAGAAAGAACTATATCTATTGGAGTTGTAAAAAACAGTAATATGGTTGAAGTTATCGCTTCTTATAAAACTGACAAAATTTACCTGAAATATCCATATTCTGAAAAAGCTGCAACTGCAGAGGAAAAGGATCAACTTTCGATATTAACTGAGTTTCTTCAGAAGCATACGAAACTGGCAAAAAAGATAGTAATATTTGAAGGAGACAAGAACTTACCATACAGAACATTATGGGCAGTTTTAGGTTCTGCAAGGGATGCTGGCAATATTGATGCGTTTATCATGTCTGTTGTAAGTGTCCAGTAAAACCTGAAGGAGGGAATTTATGCCTGATGATAAAGATAAAAAACCTGGAATAAGTAAACCACCTCTTCCCATACCAAAGGCAGGTGATTTGAAACCACCTCCATTACCTAATTTGGGTGCTCCTAAACCACCTCTTGCCCCAAAACCACCTATCCCTCAGGTGATAGGAACTAGCAAGATACCTCCTGTAAGACCTCCAGTAAGGAAACCATCAGCTGCTTCTACTGGTGTATTGAGGGTTCTGGAAGTCAAGGAAGCACCGAAATCTGATGAACCGCAAGTGAAATTCGAGCATGTATATATTCCACCAGTGAAACATAAAGACTATATGATGACTGTATTTCTTCTCTGCTTTATAATTGAATCACTATCAACAGCAGGAATAATAAAAGCAGTTGATGTATTCAATCTTCAACCCAGGAAGACAAAAATCAAGCAGCTTGAAGATGCAGTAAACAGGATGATAGCATTCAGAAAGCAGAAGGAGCAATCTGACAAGGAAGCAAAGGACAAGGAGACATCTTCATCAGAAGGAACAAGCAAGAAAGATGCAAAGAAGGACGATGAGGATTTGAGGAAATCTATGGATCAGGGAAGTGGAAAGGGAAAGGGAAGTGGACAGGATAAAAATGTCGGACCATCTGAAGCTTCTACAAGAGTTTCCCAGGCAGGCTCAACTGATTTTGACCCGAATGCAAAGAAAGGTGAACCAGGAGAGCCTGAAAGATTCGATGTAGGTGATAAGGGAGCAGAAGATGCTGCAGACAAAATTCTGGGAGGCTTTGATGATGATGGAAGTGGAAGTTCGGTTACTTCAACAGGAACATGGACATCATCCTCAGGACAAGGTTCTGGTTCAGGAGATGGAAGCGGGAAATACTCCCGAGGAAGTTTCGGTCCTGGAGCACCAGGTGCACCTGGGGGTGAAAACATAAGGTTTAACAGACCAAATGTGAATTTACCATCAGGAGGGGATCCTAAAATCGGACCAGCAAGGAGACAAACTGGTCCCAAAGAGACAGTTAAGAAGGAATCACTCGGGAAGATGAATTTTGGATCCACTTCAGTAGGTGGTCAGGTAACAGATGAGATAAAGCAGCAGATATCAAGTGTTGTCAATGGTGGCAAGGGTAATATAAGAAGATTATATAATGATTATACGAAGCGTGGTGCAAAG
>JAFGND010000074.1 GCA_016927185.1 Candidatus Coatesiibacteriota bacterium | reverse complement strand
TATATCTCCATTTAAGAGAACCATCAGAGCAGTTTATTGCATAAATATAATTATCATTACTTCCAGCATAAACAACTCCATCTGAAACACAAGGAGAGGAGCCAACATGATTACTTGTCTGATATCTCCATTTAAGAGTTCCATCTGAGCTGTTTATTGCATAAAGGTAACTATCGTTACTTCCAACATATGCAACTTCATCTGAAACACAAGGAGAGGAAGAAACCCAATAACCTGTCTTATATCTCCATTTAAGAGAACCATCAGAGCAGTTTATTGCATAAATATGATAATCAGTACTTCCAATATAAACGACTCCATCTGAGACACAAGGAGAGGAGATAACTTCACTACCTGTCATATAACTCCATTTAATAGTACCATCTGAGCAATTTATTGCATAAAGATAGTTATCATGACTACCAACATAAACAACTCCACTTGAAACACAAGGAGAGGAGCCAACTTGATTACCTGTCTTATATCTCCATTTAAGAGTTCCATCTGAGCTGTTTATTGCATATAGATAATAATCATTACTACCAATATAAACAACTCCATCTGAAACACAAGGAGATGATATAATACAATTACGTGTCTTATATCTCCATAACAAATCCCCGGGTGCTGAGAAAAGAAGAGATGATAATAATAGCAGTGTTATTAATAGAAGCAGATTTCTCATAATTTCCTCCTTACTATAATCATGGTCTTCCCTTTTTATTAATATAGCAATGAAATTTGGCAATAGTTAATGTCAAGGGTTTTTCAGGTGCAGATTGATACTGTTCTTTTCATAGAAATATTTAATAATCATATTAATTTCAAATAGTTACTTTGTCCAGAGTGGCATCTTCTTTCTGGCTTCAGTCCATCAGTCTTCAGGATTAGATTAATTTAAATTAGAAAAGAACTTGACTAAAAGTAAAGTTATTGCCTTTCAAGCATGTCAAGTATATAATAGTATATAAAGGTAACGGATGTATAAATCAATATTTGCAGAATACAGGGATGGGAAAATCTTGATTAATGAGGAAATAGAGTTTGCTGAAGGAGACAAACTTATCCTTATTGTCCTGGCTAATGAGAAAGATACAGTTAAGATAAATCCAGTAAGGGAAATAGAAATAAGGGAATCGTATCCGCCTGAGAGAAAGATTTGAATGAAGATTTTTTTTAATGGAGTAAGGGGAAGCTATCCCATTGCATATCCAGACAATATAGAATTTGGAGGAAATACCACAAACATAAGTATTCTTGGCAAGAACAAGGAGCTTCTGATGATAGACGGAGGAACTGGCATCAGGACTGTAGGGAGAATACTTATGCAGGGAAAATGCAGACAGGGACAGGGAAAAGGACATATACTGATAACCCATACCCACTGGGATCACATTCTTGGTCTTCTCTCATTCACCCCATTTTTTGTTGAAGGTAATGTCTTTCATATTTATGCTGCTAGAACTGAATGCGTAAGTCTGAAGAAGATTTTTGAAGGTCTATATGACAAGGACTTCTTTCCTGTTGCATTCAAGGACTTGCCTGCTAAAATAGTCCTTCATGAAATAAATCCAGGACAGAGTTTCACAATAGATGATTTCACGATAATGACTATGCAGCTGAACCATCCAAATACTACACTTGGTTACAGGATATCAGATGGAGAAAGCATTTTCACTTTCATTACTGATACTGCAAGAATTCATGTCGTTCCACTTGGAGAAGGTTTTCTGTCTATAGATGATCCTCATTACAACGAGTTCGTGGAAAGCTATGAAAAAAGGATAACTGATTTGGCTCATAAAGCTGATTTGCTTGTTTATGATACCCACTTCAGAGAGGAAAGCATAAAGGGAAGAGAACACTGGGGACATTCTACCCCAAAGGACGGGATAAGGATTGCAGAGATGGCAGAAGCAAGACAGCTTATACTCTTTCATCATGATCCCGATGAAAAAGATAATGATACAAGAGAAAAAGAGAGAATTGCAAAGGATATAGCAAAAGATAAGAATTTTGATGTATACGCTGCATATGAAGGATTATGTGTTGAATTGCCATCTTTGAAACACAACAAAGAGGAACTGAATTGCAAATAAAAATCTGGGGAACAAGAGGGGTGACTGTAAGCCCGGGGAAATCTACAAAGATATATGGTGGAAACACAACATGTATTCAGGTGTTTTCAGAAAACGGAAACGAGCTTTTAGTTGATGCTGGAACTGGAATAATAAGAAGAGGAAAAGAAGCGAAACCTGCTCCTGACAAAAGATATCATATACTGTTCTCCCATACACATCTGGATCATATTTCCGGTTTTGTTTTTTTCCTGCCAATTCAGGATCCTGAGTCTCACATTACTATATATTCTCCAGAAGGGACTGAAAAGAATCTGCTTGATATTTTCGAGAATCTTTTCCAGGAACAATACTCTCCATTAAGATCCTTGAAAAACGTTGCTGCCAAGATAGATTTTCAGCCATTGTTTGAATCAGAGGATTATATAATAGATGGATTCAAGGTTTCTACCGTTCTGACGGATCATACAACAAAAACGCTTGGTTACAGAATAGAAGCAGATGAAAAATCATTCTGCATGATAACGGATCATAATGCACGTCCATCTGTTTATAATGACAGGGTGCTGGAATTATGCAAGGATTGCGATTTGTTGATGCATGATGCACAATTTTCAGATGAGGAATATACAAAAAGGCTCAGTTATGGTCACTCTTCCATAAGCCTTGCAATTTCAAACGGAATTTCAGCAAATTGCAGGAATCTCCTTTTGTTTCATCATGATCCATCACATGAGGATGCCTATCTTGAAAAAGTGGAAGCTGAAATTAAAGGTAAGAAAAACGACATGAATATTTCAATTGCAAAAGAGACTTCCCTTATAGAGGTTTAATTCCATAAATTATTTAATCATAAAGTATTATGAAGATTTTCTTTTTTAGGCTTGACAATATTAATCAATTAAAAAAGTTTTTCCTATCTTAATGTTTTTCATGTATGTTTCATTGTAAGTGCTGAAACATCAAGGAGGTAGAAAATGCTTAAGCCAGAGAATTTCAATGGTTTTTGCTCCGACTTGTTGGAAGAGATAAACAGGCACAAATGGATAATGAGTGAAAACCAGCATCAGGATGTTGGTTTTGAAGCTGCATTCAGAGACTGGATTGAGACAGAATCTCAGAAATGGTTGGCTACAAAATTACAATCATTAAATACCGCTCCGGTTAAAACCGGGGTAAAAGTAGTAAAAAACTCAACAAAAGCGAAACCTGTTAAAAAGGTGAAGAAGAAAACGGAAACTACTTAATTATTAATGAAAATCTCTTCCACAAAAAAGCTCGTTTTAAACGAGCTTTTTTTTATTTCTTGGGTTAGTCTTGTGATTTAGGCTTTTCAGTAGTTGATTCCCTTTTGATAATATGAAAACCGAACTGGGTTTCAACGACATTTGAAGTCTCACCCGGTTTAAGCTTGACAGTCGCTTCCTCGAAATCCTGATCCAGTTGACCGCTTCCTCTTATAAAGGAGCCAAGAAATCCTCCCTGTTTCTTTGAAGGACAATCAGAATTCTTTGCAGCAATAGTTGCGAAATCAGCATCAGGAGCTTTCAGCTGCTTCAGTATTTCTTCAGACTTCTTTTTAGCTTCCTCTTTTGTTCTGGTTATTTCCGCAGGGGCATTTTGAGATCCCTTGTACATCACAAGTACATGCCTTGCAGTATATTCCTCAGTTTCAATCCTCTGGAAAACATAAAATCCTGCTTTTGTTTCAATGGGTGCAGAGATATCTCCAACCTTGAGTTTCGTTAGATGGAGTCCCAATTCTGGAGGGAGTTTTTCAGGATTAGTGAAATTCATTGCCAGAACAGAATACCCTTTCTTGAACTGCTGTTTTTCGACATCAGCTTTTTCAGTTATTTTTGCCCAGTCAGCATCCTTTTTTGACAATTGTGCCTGAAGTTCTTCTGCCTTCTTTTTTGCCTGTTCCTTGGTAAGTTTTGGATTGGCAATTGGAACAGATTCCTTGAAGGCAATCAGTGTAACCTTGAATGTATATATGAATTTAGGATCAATTTTCTGAGGTTCTTCCTTCTTGATATCATCATCATTTTTCGCCACTTTCTTGTCAACAGGAGGTATCGTATCAGGTACAGATAAATCAGGTGGCTTTTTCCCTCCACCGCAATTGATAACAAACAAGGCCAAAATCATCAAGATAAATGCATATTTCATATTTCTCCTTTCATGAAAATCACTTGAAACAAAAGAAAAATAGAGTTTTCCTGTCAACTGAAATGAAGATTCATAAAAAACACTTTACATATTAGACTGATGCAGTGTTCAAGGTTATTCATGAAAATAAGGACAATTACAACTGGTTTGGCATTGAAATATGGCTTCAATGAGAAACAGCTTGTAAAGGCTGCAGAATTCAACAGGAAGGCTGCAAGATATTTCAAGGAAAGAGGTTATGAAGTCCAGACAACAAGAATTGCAACTAATCCTTATGGCCAATATACTGAGAAAATGGACAGGAATGAGATAATTTCGCTATTTATATTGATGAACACGATTTGCAAAGAGAATGACGTAAGTTTCCTTGGAATCGGCTATTCCAATAATACTGAACATGTTTCATTATTGAAAGATATCAATTTAAACTCCGACATTATATCTGCTTCCTCAATGATAACAAAAGGAAAGTCAATAGATTATGGGAAAATATCTGCTACTTCCAGATTGATAAAAGAAATATCAGTCAATGAAATCAATGGGAACGGGAATTTTCGTTTTGCTGCAATTGCCAATTGTCCTCCAGGAATACCCTTTTTCCCATCTGCATATCATGAAGGAGAAACCGGATTTGGAATTGGACTTGAATCAGCTGATATTCTGATGAAAGCTTTTTCATTGTCTTCAGATTTGAAGGAAGCAAGAGTGAATTTCAAGAATATCTATGAAGGTGAATTGAAGAAAATTGAAGCAATATCCAGTGAGATAGCAGAAGATAATTCCATAAAATACATGGGAATAGATGCATCAATAAATCCCTCGCTTTCAGAAAATGGAAGCATTGCTTTTGCATTTGAAAAACTGAGTACTGGAAAATTCGGCTCCCCTATGACATTGTCAATTGCAGCAATGGTGACATCTGTAATAAGGGAGATGGATATCAAGTTGTGCGGATATTCAGGATTGATGCTGCCAATCTGTGAGGATATTGGTCTGGCACGACGTTCTGATGAAAAAGCATTTGGAATAAATGATATTCTTTTATTTTCCTCTGTTTGTGGTTGTGGACTGGACACAATTCCACTTTCAGGCAACATATCTGAGGAAACACTTTCAGCAATGCTTCTTGATGTTGCATCGCTTGCCATAAAACTGGATAAACCATTGTCAGCAAGACTGCTTCCGATTCCAAATCTGAAGGAAGGAGACAGAACATCTTTCAATTCACCGTATCTTGTTGACTGTAATATAATTAAGTAAATGGAAACATGGCTTAAATACTTGTTGATTTTTCTTGCAGGTTTTGTTGCAGGGATAATAAATATACTTGCAGGAGCTGGAAGTGTTCTTACTATACCTGCCTTGATTTTTCTTGGTCTTCCTGCGGATATAGCAAACGGAACCAACAGGATAGGGATTTTCTTTCAGAATGTACTTTCTGTTTATAAATTCATGAGTAAGGCAAGAGAAGGTATAATGATTGGGCTTAAGCTTGCTGGCTGGACTGTTATCGGATCAGTGGCAGGTTCACTTCTTGGAATAAGGATAAAGTCAGATACTTTGCAAACAATATTCGGAATAATAATCATATTTTTCGCTGTACTCACTGTTTTCAAATCAAAACTCAAGATAAGGAATACCAGGAAGCAGCCATGGTATATAATTGCCCCAATATTCATATTGATAGGATTTTACGGAGGGCTTTTCCAGGCAGGTGTTGGATTATTTCTTATAGCAGCTATTTCATTCTGTTATGTAGACGATATGGTTAAAGTCAATTCAGCAAAAATAACAACAGTGCTGATTTTTATACTACCTTCATTAATAATTTATGCTATAGGAGGAAAGGTTGAACTATTCCCTGCAATGATATTGACATGCGGAAGTATGCTTGGAGGATATCTTGGAACACATCTTGCACTTAAAAAGGATTCTTCATTTGTCAATTATGCTATTGTTGCAGCAGTTGTCCTGAGTGGTTTGAAACTTCTCAAGGTATTTTAATGGAAATAGTGCAAGGTTCAATAGAAAAACTAATCTGGGGAGCTTTTGGACTTCTCAGAGACAGGAATCATGGAATAATACTTATCCCATATGTCCTCCCGGATGAGGAAGTAGAGGTTGAAATAACCGGAAAGAAAAGAGGAGTTTCATGGGGCAAGGTAATCAAGATAATTAATCCTTCCAAAAGACGCATCACCCCCAAATGTAAGTTTTACGGAATGTGTGGTGGATGCAACTTGCAGCATACTGATACTGAATTTCAGAAGGATTTAAAGCTGGATATGCTTGAAGAATTGATAAGAAGGAATTTCAAGGGGAAGATAGAAACAACACCAGTTCTTCAGGGAGATTGCTGGAATTACAGACAGAAAGTCACTTACAGAGCTTCAGTAAATGATGAAAAAACAAAGATTGGATTGCTTGAGGAAAATTCATGCAATATTGTGGAAATAGATAATTGCATGATTATAGATGAAAAGATAAATGATATAAAAGACAGCATAAAGGATAGAATTGGAAATGATGTTAAAGGGAACATAGATTTGATAAGAATAATGGCAAGATGTGATGAAAACGAAGTGGATTATTTTTCACCTGATATTGAGGTGTTGAAAACTGACAAGACACTCAATACGATTATAAGACATTCAGGAAAGACATTCGCTTATCAGTATAATGCCAGGCATTTTTTCCAGATCAATCCGGTGATGGCAAGACGTTTGACACAGCAAATAAATGCATATCTGAGTGCTTATGAAAAGGATCTTCTCATTGATTTGCATTGTGGTGTAGGTTTCTTCAGTATTGCCCTTGCTCCATTTTTCAGGAAAGTATTGGGTTGTGATATAGACAAAGAGAATGCGGATCAATCTTCAAGGAATGCAATTATAAATGGTTTCAATAATGTCGAATACTTCAATCAGTCGGATATTGAATTCTTGAGAAATCAATCTTGTCTTGACTATGCCTGCATACTTCTTGATCCACCAAGGGATGGACTTGACAAGAATCTTCTAAGGCAACTATTGATAAAGAAACCAAGGCAGATTATATATATTTCCTGCGATCCACCGAGTTTCCTGAGAGATATTGAAATACTAATAGATATTGGTTATAAATGTGATATAATAAGCACAGTGGATTTCTTCCCTCAGACAGATCATCTTGAAATATGGTCTCCCTTGCTACTTCGTGACAAGTAGATCTTTAGGGTATGCAAGAGCCTTGAAGTATCCTTTAAGCTCTCCAACAACTTCCTTGTTATCCTTGCTTTTAATCTGCAAATTTAATTCTCCCTCTACTGCTGCAGATTCTATTTTCCCGATTTTCAGAGTCAATGACCAGTCACCATGAGGAATTTCATATGAAACATTGTTTTTCTGGTTGATATGGTAATATGAATCATACAATGCTTCATCAACAGTATCTTCAAAGGTTTTCTTGAATACCTCATCCGGTTTCACCTGTCCTAGAATAATATGAAATGCATTATTAGCAGTGACTATTGGAGTGTCAGGATTTGCAGGAGCCTTGTTTGAGAATTCTATCCTTAATGCTCTTCCATATCTTCTTATGGAAGTCCATTTCCCGGAAAATTTTTCAACTTTTCCATCTTTTGTCTTCATGAAGCCATCTAGAGGAGTGACTGATAGTGAATCCTTACAGGTTTTCCATAGATGATTTCCGTTTTTCTCAGGTTCAGTCTGCTTCTTTTCTTCTGTCTGTTCTGTCTTCTTAACAGAATCTTCATCTGTTGTCTTTCTGGCACATGAGATAAAAAATAAGAATATGAAAACAAGAATTATTTTATATTTCAAACTTTCCTCCTGAAATGCTGGAAGTACAACAGGAAAGCACAGTTTGCGTCAAGCTTATTAGTTAATCCTCGATTTTTACTACTGTCCTTGTTTTTTTCCCAGATTTAATCAGGTATATCCCTTTTGCAAAATCTTTTGTATCAATTATCTGATTACCCTTCTCCTTAATCATCATAAGCCTGCCTTCAATAGTATAAATTTCAATCCTGCTTTCAGATTTCACGAACAATCTCTCCCTGAAAGGATTGGGATAACATGAGAACAAGGATTCCTTTTCAGGAATATCAACAAGGAAGCGTTTTACAGAAGTCCTGTCAGATATGCAGGTAAGAGTTCCAGCAGTCTTGTTATTTACGAAGATATACATATAATCTCCCAAAAGAAGATTGACTTCGCTATTTATATTGCTTACATCAAGCTGCCATCTTAACGAAAGATTGTTTGTAAGTGAGTAAAGCCTTTGATTGCATGCAATATAAACATTACCTGTAGTATCAATAATTGGTGGACTCTTTATTTCAGAAGGAAAAGTATAAGAGCAGTTGAGATTGCCTGATGATGAATATTGGGAAAGCTTTGTTCTTGATGGTGAGAAAACAAGACCATTATTGTTCATATCTACAGCAGGAGCATTAGTAGCTCCTTCCTTTTGCCAGCTTATGCTTCCGTCACTTCCATTAATGCAATACAATGTTGTGTCAAAAGTTGCATATAAATGAAGATTTGAAGTCAGATCCTCGATAATCGGTGAATGCTTGAATGAAGCAGTAGGGGAACTGAAATCCCTCTTCCACTTCTGTGTTCCATTCATGTTAACTGCAACTACTGCTGCTGGGTATTCATCAGCCATATAATAGCCTTTTTCACCTGCTATATAAATTACGCTGTTGTTCCTGTCTATGGCAAGGGAATTTCTTGAGAAGGAAGGATTTACATCAAGATGAAATTGTTCAGTTCCTGAACTGTTGAAAACATACAATGTTCCATAAAAATAGTAACCTTCATACCAGTAGTTTGTTCCAAGTATCCAGGTATTGTTTCCCTTGATTGCATCCTGATAAGTCCTTCCAGCATTGTTCATGAAATCTCCAGAAGCCTGGCAGCTCCACAATTCATTATGCTGTTTGTCGAATACCCTGAAATAATACCTGAAGTACTTTATTCCATATCTTGTCCATTCACTGTAATCTATGAATGCATATCTGTCATCGGAAATAAGTGAATAGTATTCCTTATCCGGTAATGCCTGATTCCATGTCGAATTGCCAAAATAATCATATGTATGCATGTTTGAAGCGTGTGATGGCATGTTATATATTATTACCCCATCTATTGTAGTAAAAGAGCCTCCTGTCTTTGCCCATTGCTGTATGGGAGATGATATTGAAGGCAACTGGAGATTTCCAGTATGCTGTGCATTACCTTGCCAGTGAGACCAGCTTAATCCACTCAGGGATGCATAAACACCTAGTAATAAAATTATGATATTTTTCATGATGTCTCCTTTTCTTTTTATGAATCTGGATTGTGATACTCTTTGTCAAGCAATAATTTAGAAATCAAGTTATTTAAATCTCTTGACTTTATTTAGGTTTCAGGCAAATAACATGACCGTCTAAAAAGTATGGATATGAGAAAAACATTTGCAGCTGTTTTCACTTTGTTATTGATATGCTTTTCTTGCGAGAAGCTGCCGAATCCATACGATAATAATGATGACGATGCTTCAAACAGATTGGTGCTTCTGGAGCTTTTTACCACAACAACTGACATGGAGAATTGCGACAGAGCAAACAGGGCAGCTGACTTGCTGAAAAGCGAGGAAGCTTACAAGGTGACAGTTATACAATGGCATTCTTCATCCGGAGATACTTTTGGTAATGATACAACCCAGGCAAGGTTCAATTATTATAATGTTACTTCAATGCCTCTTGCAATATTTGATGGATTAGAGAAAGTATATTATTCAAGTAATATGTATAATGAATATTACGATGCTATGATAGTCAGGCAGGAAATGCAAACCCCTATAAACCTGAGATTATCAGGTTCAGTAAGGGCAGGAAGTTCAATAAAAGCAACCATTATTGTGAATTCCCCACCAGGAAATGGTGATTTCTATTTAAGAATGGTATTACTTGAAGATGGGATAATATATACTGACAAAGGGACATCAAGGCAATATACATTGAATTGCGTTGCAAGAGACACTTTTGGTTATTATCTGGGAGATGAAGTAAGATTTGGTGCAGGAGACAGTATAAGTGTTTCGCACTTGTTTACTATAGACAGAAAATGGAACAAAGAAAGAATGTACGTTGTGGCTTTTATTCAAAATGACAGGCAGAAGGAAATTCTTCAATCTGCTTATACAAATAATTAAGGAGTTGATATGCGAATTTCTTGTTTATTATTGTTTTTTCTGGCCTACAGCAATTTGTTTGCAGATAACAACAAGGTTGTCAATTCGGAACTGAAAAATTATATTCCCCTGGTGAACAGCAAAACAGGAGCTGAGGGAGATACCTTGAAATGGGATGATGGTGGAGCTGAAACATGGAGTTATGTATCTGATAACGCAGGTGCAAGAATTGGAGTTCATTTCATAACACCTTATCCTCCTGAAACTCCCTGCTATGTAAGAGGTGGATTGTTTTACCTGTTCAATTCCAGCAGGCATACAAAGAAAGTGAAATTCAGTGTTCAGATGAATTCAAGCAATGACTTCCCTGATGATAATGATCTGGAGCTAAAGGAATCTACAATATCAGACACTCCAGTAAGTCCTGCATGGGTAAGCATGGATTTTTCTGATCTCAAGGTAACTGGTTCAGACACTCAGGTTTTCTGGCTTGTAATGTGGTGGGGAGAAGACAAGAGAGAACCGAGAGTAGGCAAGGATACTTCTATGGGAGAGCAATCAAGAGAGCATTATGCTTATAGAGACAGCAGTTCATCCTGGACAAGAAGTACAACAGCTAATTCGATACCTATGTTCAGGGCTATTGTATCAGACAAGAAGGAAGGCTTCGAAGGCGATGATCAATTCAGCAGAAATATCCCAGTCAAAACTCATTTCTGTCTTAATTCTCCCAATCCTTTCATTTACAGGACAAAGATTGCATACTGTATAGGGAATGACTTGAGGGGCAAGGAAATTGAACTCGCAGTTTATGACTTGAAAGGGAGAAAAAAAGCAGTCATTTCAAGAAAGCGATACAATAATGGAATACAGTATTCATACTGGAATGGAACTGATGAGAAAGGCATGAAACTGCCGGCAGGGATTTATTTTTACAGATTAGCAAGTGATGGCAAGACAGTCGCAACAGCAAAAACCGTGATATTGAGATAATAAGAAAAAACAGAAGTGAAAAAAAAGAGCCAGAATTTTCTGGCTCTTTTCTTTATGACATGACTGTTTCTATTTCAGATGCAGGATGTTTCTTGTTATTGTTGTATTGTTGGTAAGCATTTTAACAATATATGCACCTGTCGGCAAGTCATTTGCATTCCATATTATTGTATGGCTTCCAGCATTGTAGTATGCAGATGTCATTTTCTTTGCAAGTCTTCCCTGAATATCATAGACTTCAATTACTACTTTGTCAGATACTGGAAGATTGAAGCTGACTTTAGCTGAGCTGAAGAAAGGTGATGGAGAAACAGAAAGTGACAGCCTGGAAGGTAGATACATTGCATCTTTTGCATATTTGAAGCCAGTGGATTTGTAAATCTCGAATGTTCTATCACTGTCATCATAAGATGTTGTACCTGTATCTTCACTGTCTTTTACTCTAATCTTGCAGCTTATCGCGTCAATATTAGGTACTGTCCAGCCATAACTACCGTTATTATTCTGCCTTGTTGCAATTGCTGCCCAGGATGAACCAGAATTTGTTGTAAGGAAAAGATCAACCAGGTTAATAGTCCCAGTGGTTGTCCATCTAATATAAATCTGTGAATTTCCCTGGAGGCGTTCTCCACCATTTGGATAAGTTACTGTTATTGATTTCTGGCTGCCTTCTGAAAAAGCTGTGCAACTCCATGTATAAGCACCCATTTCTGAAGTTCCGAATCTTGTCCAGCCATAACCTTGTTCACCCCAGCCAGTTCCCCAGCTGTTCTTCCATTTCCAGGAACCACCATTTCTTGCATCATCCCAGCCTACTATTACTACTCCATGGTTAAGTGGGTAACCAATGTTCAAGGATGGTGCTTCTTCTCCTAATGTTCCACCTTTGTAGAATCTGAGCATCATTGCTGTTGCCTGCATTGCTGTGCCAACCGGTCCATTTCTCAATGCTGCC
>JAFGND010000073.1 GCA_016927185.1 Candidatus Coatesiibacteriota bacterium | reverse complement strand
GATAAGCTCTTTAATATGAAAATATATGTATGATTAATCAATGGGAAAGCCTCTATTTCCATAACCAGGGAGTCTGTCTTGAAAGAGGCAGATTTCCCTGAAATGGAATAGAAAATTATTCTTATTGAGATGCTTAAACAAGTTCAGCATGACAGGAAGGAGGTGTTATCATGAATAATCAAGGAAGACTAACAAACGCGATATTTCAAGAAAGTCTTAAGCAGATTTATAGTTTATTGAGTAAAAACTATTGACAAACAGAGAGAATTTTATTAGACTCTTTTCAAAAGGAGGGTTTGAATGACAAATCAGAAAGTTACAGTCTATTCAACACCGACATGCGGATATTGCACAATGGTAAAAAGATTTCTCAAGGACAGGGGAGTTGCATTTACAGAAATTGATGTTTCAAGGGATCATAATGCAGCTCAAAGAATGATACAGAAAAGCGGTCAGATCGGAGTTCCTGTTGTCGAAATTGGAAGCAGGATAATTGTTGGATTTAATCAGAACGAGATATTGAAAGCTCTTGGATTAGGCAGGTAAGGGGAGAAATTCTTCCCCCCTTACTCTCTATTTCTTCACAATAACAGAAACCAGGCTTTTATCATTACCACCCATTGAAATAAGCATTCCATGCTCTTTCTTCAAGTCAACCTGGAATTTCTCTGCCTTGCCTGTCATCTGTTTCCATAAATCAACAGCCATCCTCACTCCTGATGCTCCAGTCGGATGACCATAACCTACAAGACCTCCACCTGTATTAACAGGATATTTTCCAGTCAGTTTTGTTTCCCCATTTATAACGAGTTCAGGTGCTTTTCCTTGTCCAACTATTCCCAATGCTTCTATACTGAGAAGTCCTGATATAGTGAAACAATCATGAACCTCAAATACCCCAATATCACCAATGCCGACGTTTGCCATATCTCTTGCATCATTCGCTGCTTTTCTGCTTGCATCAAGTTCAGTAAGATCTGCTGGAGAGCTTATGAGGTTTGCCATAACCTGCCCTAATCCAATAATTTCACAGACTGCGTCACTGTTGAGTCCAAGCTTCTTATATCCTTCTTCTGAACAAACCAATATAGCAGCAGCTCCATCAGAGACTTTTGAGCAATCGAAAATATTGAGATGCTCTGTAAAGGTCTTTGCATCAGGTTGTGTCATTCCCTGGGAAACAAGATCCTTGCATGTATTATGATATTCCTGTGCAAGTGGATTCAGTCTTGCATTCTCTACAGCATTAGCATACCAGTGAGCCATTGCCTGTCTTGTGATGTCCTTGCCATATTTCTCGAAATATGCACCCGCTCTGTCTGAAAACTTCGCAGGGAAGAAATAAGTATGACCTTCCTTTCTTTCTCCAGCATAATAACCTGCACCTGCAAGAATATCTGCTCCATATATTGCTTTTACAGTGTTCTGGACTTCCACACCGACTACGAGCACTACATCAGCAAGACCAGATAAAATATTCTTTACTCCTGTTGCTATCCCTAATCCTCCAGAAGCACATGCTCCCTCAACTCTTATCATTGGCTTATGAACAAGGGAAGGATGAATGGTTGTCATCAGGGAAGCAAGATTTCCCTGTCTGTTGAATCTTGCAGCCATGAAATTAGCAATTACTCCTTCATCAATATTCTCTGGAGAATTTATCTGAGATAAAACTGCTTTCCCTGCTTCCTGAATATAATAATCAAGACCGGGACGGGGTTTCTTTGGATGGAATTCGTTTCTTCCAGTTCCGAGGCTTATTGTATATGCTCCTGCAGCCAAATAGACCGGTTTATTAAAATTTTTCATCTCATACCTTCCTTACTTAAGATAATCATTAATAGGACCATAAAGATGGAAGAAACCAAGTGTCAAGACACTGTTTACATCCTCCGGCTTATTTGCCACACCAGACTTGACAAGCTTCTCACTTGTCTCCTTGCTGGCATTATAATAGCGCCTGGCAAGTTCAGCACCTAAAGTATCCATTTCCTTCAAAGAAGTAAAGTAATTTTGGGTTTTTGAATCCTTTTCAGGATCTTTAAGTAGATTTTTCCAGGAAAGTGAAGGATTTGGGTGAAGTCCCAATTTTTCATCAACAGCTTTTATAAATATATCATCAACAGGTACATATTCTTTTGTTTCGGGATTATATACACCAACAGGTTTGCCTTTTTCATATTTCAGGAAACCGTCTTTCTGGGCACCTGATGAAGTCTGTCCACCTTTTACTCCCTGTTCCATATACTTGTCTATCAGATCGCTATGAAGACCTTGTTTTGTAAGGTACTTGTTCATTACCTTAAGAATCAGCTGAAAAACATCTATTCCTACATAGTCTATAAGCTGGAAAATACCCATCGGTCTTAACAGGTAATCCCTGGAAACCTTGTCTACCATATAAATAGCTTGTGGGTAGCCATGTTCCTTTGAAAGCCTTTTTACTTCTGAAATGGCATGCAAACCGTCCCTCATGAAATGACCATTGCCTATGAAACCTGCAATATCATTTGCAGGAACTATCTTCTTTCCAAGCTTCTTTGCTATTTCCAGAGAAAGCACTTTAAGCTCTTCATCACAAGTATCAGGAGTGATAAGCTCTACAAGTTTCTGCACGGCAGGTGGATTATAGAAATGATATCCTATTACTCTTCCATCAATGCCACAGGCATCGGTAATTACCTTGATTGGAATTGATGATGTATTTGTAAGGAAATATGTCTCTTTGGGACAGAGAGATGCAAGCTTGTTGTAGACTTCGAATTTCAATTCCTCTTTCTCGAAAACTGCCTCAAATACAAGAAGAGAGTCTTTTGCCAAATCAAGTGTCTTTCCTGTCCTTATATGAACCAGAACTTCATGAACAAATTCATTAATAATTTCTCCATTTTCGACTAAATCAACTCTGTCTTTGTAAAGCTCGCGAAGACGATTTATCTGCTTTTCAGCAGTTTTTACAGATTGCTCTTTGATATATCTTATAAGTCCCTGCAGTGCAAGATCACTTATATCAACCAGATTGAGTATGAAAGTCCTGCTTCTGTTCTCAAGCGATGCAAAACCTAATTCCTGGGCAAGCAAAAGAGAAATACCGCTGCCCATTTTCCCGGCAGCCCCAATTACTGCCACGTTTTGAAGTCTTGTGTTTAAATCCATAGAAACCTCCATATAATAAAATAAAATCTATTCACCTTTGAATTGAGCTTCTCTCTTTTCAGCAAAAGCTTTCATCCCTTCTTTCTGATCAAATGTAGCAAAGGTTTCAGCAAAAAGCTCTGCTTCATAACCAAGTGCTGTATTCAAATCAATCTCAATTCCCTTGTTTATTGCTCTCTTGCAATAGGATACAGATATTGATCCCTTCTTTGCTATGATTTTGGCAATTTCCATACATCTTTCCATTAGTTTTTCTGCTTCAATCACTTCATCAACAAGACCTATCTGAAGTGCCCTGTCAGCTTTTATTATTTCTCCTGTAAACAACAAGTATTTAGCTATTGATCTGCCAACAAGTCTTGCTAATCTCTGGGTTCCTCCGAAACCCGGTGTTACTCCAAGATTTACTTCTGGTTGTCCCAGTTTTGCCTTGTCAGATGCTATCCTGAAATCACATGACATAGCTAATTCACAACCCCCACCAAGGGCAAATCCATTCACAGCTGCAATAACCGGTTTTGGAAAATCCTCAATCTGATTAAATATGGATTGACCTCTCAGAGAAAATGCCCTTGCCTGGACAGGATTGTAATCAGTCATTTCTTTTATATCTGCACCCGCAACGAATGATTTGCCTGCTCCAGTCAGTATAACTGCTTTAAGATTACTTTCTTTTGCAAGTTCATAGAAAACCTTATGAAGAGAAGATAGTACTTCGCTATTCAAGGCATTTAATGCTTCCTGCCTGTCTATGGTGACAATAGCTATTCCATCACTGAGTTCAACCTTAATAAATTGATAATCCATTTCTACTCCTTTATCTATTGGGATTTAGTAAAGATCTTGCAATAACCATTCTCTGAATTTCTGATGTTCCTTCATAAAGCTGGGTAATCTTCTGATCCCTGTATATTCTTTCAATCGGGAATTCCTTTACATAGCCATATCCCCCATGAATTTGTAAAGCCTTGTTTACCACTCTGTTACTCATCTCGGAGGCATACAATTTTGCCATGGAAGCTTCTCTTGAATATGGCATCCCCTTGTCTTTCATCCATGCAGCTTTATAAACAATATTTCTTGCTGCCTCAATATCTGTTGCCATATCTGCAAGCATCCATTGAATTGCCTGAAATTCACAGATAGCTTTTCCAAATTGCTTTCTTTCCTTGCTGTACTTTATTGCTTCGTCGAAGGCTGCTTCAGCTATTCCCAAAGCCTGGGCAGCTATGCCAATTCTTCCACCATCCAGGAGTTTCATTGCATATTTGAAACCTTCATTCTCGTTTCCGATCCTGTTTGTAACAGGAACAACTGCATCTATAAAGACAAGCTCCATTGTTGAAGAAGCTCTTAAACCCATCTTCTCCTCTTTCTTGCCTAGTGAAAAGCCTTTTGTTTCCTTCTCTACAAAAAACGCGGTAATACCCTTTGTTTTTGCTTCAGGCTTTGTAGTTGTGAATATAATAAAAACATCTGCAATATTTGCATTTGTAATAAATGTTTTCGTACCGTTGATAATATAATTGTCTCCATCCAGGACTGCTTTTGTCTTAGTCCCTGCTGCATCAGAACCTGCTTCCGGTTCGGTTATAGCAAATGCTCCAATTATTTTACCTTCCGCTGCTTTCTTCAAGAAACGCTTTTTCTGATCATCAGTTCCCATTTGCATGAGCATTTCATTCAAGAGAGAATTGTGAACTGAAAGCATTACAGAGGTGGATGGACAAACCTTTGATAATTCTTCTATTATAAGAACATATGAAAGAGAATCAATGCCTATCCCGCCCATTTCCTCTGGCACCAGGATGCCAAAAAAACCAAGTTCAGCGAGTTCCTTTATTAGTGATGTTTCGTAATGAGATTCTTCGTCCATTTTTGCTACCAGGGGTTTTAATCTCTTCAAGGCAAACTGTCGTGCAGCATCCTGCATCTCAATTTGAATATCATCGAATTCAAAATCCATTACAAATACCTCCATTTAATCATTTGTAAATTTTATGATTAGTCATTGAATCTCTTTCAATCTTGTCAAGAGAAGAGTTAACAAATACTATCAAACATTAAGTTTTATTTGATTTTAAATTTATGTTGACTTAAAATCATCTTTAAATTTGCTTTGAAGTTAATACCGCTTTGGAAAAAAAGTGGATAAAAGCAGGCATTTTTAAGTAAAGAAATCAAGATAAGCAGCAATACTAAAAACTTGATATAATCTAAATAACTTGAAAAGTATTGACAATATTATGGCAATTTTGCTTTGGATTGCATATATTAAGTTTTGTTAGATAGAAGAATGGAACTCAATTACAAGCAAATTGATGCTCTCAAGGAGATATCAAATATAGGTGTTGGCCATGCAGCCAATTCCTTTTCAAGCTTGATAAACAAAGCAGTTTTAATTTCAGTAACCGAACTGAACATAGTTGAATATGAAAGACTATCTGAGATGTTTGGAGATCCAAATGAAATTGTTACCTGCATCCTTTTTAACATCAGTGGTGACCTTGATGCCAAAGTAATATTACTTTTTCCCTACAAACATGCATTACTCTTGATTGACCTGATGCTTGGAAACAAGTTGGGAGAAACAACTCAATTAACTCCAATGGGAAGAAGTGTTATCAAGGAAGTTGCTAATATACTTACAGGATCTTATTTAAATCCGTTCCAGCAAATGCTTGGATTCAGCTCTAAAATGACCATACCTGGAATGGAAACGGATCTGGCAGGTGCAGTACTTACTACTCTTGATATATCAGATGATATGATGAGCGGGAATGAGAGGATTTTCTTTTTGAAGACAAAAATGGATTTCAGTATCAAGGATAAACTAGAGGTTTTCTTTTTGCTGATACCTAAGGGGAACACGGTAAATAATATTTTGCATAAACTGCAGATTGTTTAACAGTTTAAGGAGGAAAGTGTGAAAGTATCGGATACAATAAGGAATATAGTATTGATTGGACACGGTGGTTGCGGAAAAACTACTCTGGCAGAAGCTATGTTATATACAAGTAAGGTTACTTCAAGACTTAACAGAGTGGATCAAGGCAACTCGATACTTGATTATGATCAGGAAGAGATAGAAAGAAAGATGACAATAGGAATTTCTGCAGCTTATATGAACTGGCAGAAACATAAGATAAATCTAATAGATACTCCCGGATTTGTGGATTTCCTGAGTGAAGTCAAATTCGGCTTGAGAGTAGCAGATGCAGCATTAGTAGTTATTCAGGGAGTTTCAGGAGTCGAAGTTGTAACTGAAAAGGTATGGGAGTTCGCGGAAGAGGAAAAAATTCCAAGAATTATTTACGTAACAAGAGAAAAAAGAGAGCATGCAAAGTTTGACCAGATAATTACAGAAGCAGTTAATGAATGGGGTAATGGGGTTCTTCCTGTTCATATACCTGTTGATCCGGGTGAAGGTTTCAGCAAGATTGTAGATGTCTTGAAAAGAAAAGCCTATGAATGTAATGAAGATGGAACAGTAAAGGAAATTCCTGTACCAGAAAATCTGAAGGAGAAAGTGGAATCTTCTAGAAAAGCGCTTTTAGAGAAAGTCGCAGAAGGTTCTGAAGAATTGATGAACAAGTATTTTGAAGAAGAGAATCTTTCAGATGAGGATTTTTTCAAGGGACTCAAGGAGAGCATTTCAAGGCAAGAGATATTCCCAGTTCTTTGTGGTGATGGCTACAGTAATTTTGGAACTTCATTGCTTCTTGATTTTCTTGTTGAGTTTGCTCCGTCACCATACCGTTTACCTGAAATAAAGGGATTTTCAGCTTCTTCAAGCGAAAATGAAGTTTCTGTTGCGGTAACTGATGATGGGGCTTTTGTAGGATATGTATTCAAGACTATTTCAGAAAAAAACATTGGCAAACTTGCACTTATTAAGGTGCTTAATGGTAGTATAAGAATTGGACAGGATTTCATAAATAAAACAAAATCAAACTCAGAAAGGATAGGGAATATTACATTCCCACAGGGAAAAGACAGAAAAGATACGGAAACTGCGAATATTGGTGATATAATTACGGTTGCCAAACTGAAAGATGTTTCAACAGGAGATACACTGGCAGACAAAAGTGTTGATATAAATCTTCCTGAAATCAGGATTTTGAAGCCGCTTGTGCAGATCGCAATAAAGCCAAGAAGCAAGGAAGATGAAGACAAGATAACTGAAGGAATAAGAAGATTACAGGATGAGGATCCTTCATTCTCTTTTCATCTTGACGTAGAAGTAAAGCAAACACTCTTGACAGGCATTGGAGATGTACATCTTGATGTGATTTTGAAGCGACTTAAAAGCAGATATGGAATAGAAGTTGACAAGGAAACACCAAAGATAGCTTACAGGGAAACAATAACTAAGGTTGCAAGCGCTCAGGGAAGACATAAAAAGCAGACAGGTGGAAGAGGTCAATTTGGCGATTGCTGGGTTGAGTTAAGTCCTTCAAAAGAAAAGGAATATGAATTCGAGGATGCCATAGTTGGAGGAGTAATTCCCAATCAATATATTCCTGCTGTTGACAAGGGTATAAAAGAGAGAATGGAGATGGGCATTATTGCAGGATACAAGGTTGTGGGTGTCCATGCAAAATGTTTTGATGGTTCTTATCATCCAGTTGATTCTTCAGAATTAGCATTCAAACTTGCAGGCAGTCTTGCTTTCAAAGCAGCTGCTGACAAGGCTGGGCCAATTCTGCTTGAACCCATTTATAATGTAGAGGTAAAAGTTCCCAGCGAGTATATGGGAGATGTAATGGGTGATTTGAACAGCAGGCGCGGGAGAATTTCTGGCATGGAAGACAAGGGTGGACTTCAGATTATCAGAGCTAATGTCCCGCTTGCTGAGATGCAAGGATACTCTTCCACATTGAGAAGCATTACCCAGGGAAGAGGAATGTTTACAATGGATTTCAATACTTATGAACCTGTACCACATGAAATTTCCGAGAAAATTATCGCTGCTGCAAATGAAGAAAAGAAAGGATAGCACCATATGTCAGGACATAATAAATGGTCTACCATAAAGAGAAAGAAGGAAAAGACTGACGCAGCAAGAGGAAAAATGTTCACGAAATATATCCGTGAAATCATGATTGCTGCAAGGCTTGGGGGAGGAGATCCGGAAACAAACAACAGATTGCGTGTTGCCATCCAGGGAGCAAAGGCAGTTAATATGCCGAATGAGAATATCAAACGGGCTATACAGAAGGCTACTGGTGAAGGTGGAGGAGTAACTTACGAGGAAGTCATTTATGAAGGATATGGACCTGGTGGGGCAGCTATATATATATATGGAACAACAGATAACAAGAACAGGACAGCTGCAGATATAAGGCATGTTTTCGGTAAGCATGGAGGGAATCTTGGGGATTCGGGTTGTGTTTCATGGATGTTTGAACCTAAAGGCTTGATAACTGTTAACACTGAACAATATGATGAGGATACAGTAATGGCAGCTGCAATAGATGCAGGTGCTGATGATATGCAAACAGCAGATGATTTATATGAGATATACTGCTCAGTTGATGCTATAGAGAATGTCAAGAAGGGATTGGAAACTGCAAAAATCCATGTCAATACTGCAGAAATGACGAGAATCCCGCAAAGTACGATAAAACTTGATGAAAAAGATCAGGAGAGAGTGCTAAAACTGCTTGATAGACTGGATGAACTGGACGATGTCTCTGATGTATATAACAATGTTGACTGGTAATGAGCTTAATCAGCCTTGGTGTTGATCCAGGGCTTTACAAAACAGGTTATGCCCTGATAGATGATAATAAAGGCAAACCAAAGCTACTTGAAGCAGGGCTAATAAAACCTAAATCAAAAGATGGACTTGACAATCGATTATTCCTTATATATACAGAGCTTTCAAAGATAATAGAGGAATTCAAGGTTGGAATTTTGATAGTTGAGGAGCTTTATTCGCATTATGCTCATCCCAAGACTGCTATTCTTATGGGACATGCAAGGGGAGTAGTCTGCATGCTGGCAGCACAATATAAAATCCCTTTATATGGTTATTCTGCAACAATGGTCAAGAAACTTATAACAGGAAATGGGCGTGCAACAAAAGAGCAGGTGAGAAGGGGAGTTTTTTATTCGCTCAATTTGCGTGAGCAGAGCATCATCAGTGATGTATCAGATGCAATAGCAATAGCTTTGGCGCATTTCTATAGCGAGACAAGGATGAAAGTATGAAGGATTATATTCAGGGTGTACTTACAGAGAAATATTCCTCAGCATGGATTATTGAATCTAGTGGAATTGGCTGGCTGATAAGAATTCCCCCGATATATAACCTTAATGCAGAGCTAATAATTGGAGAGCAGCAGAAGCTGTATCTATATGAACAATGGACAATTGCAGGGAACAAGATGATTTACACTCTGTTTGGATTTCTCGATATAAATGAGAGAGACTTTTTTATTGAAGCTCTCAAGATACCCAAACTTGGTGCATCCAGCTTCATTTCTTCGCTGATAAGACCTATTGACGAGATTGCTTATGCAATTCTCAACAATAA
Source organism: Candidatus Coatesiibacteriota bacterium (assembly GCA_016927185.1). GTDB lineage: Bacteria > JAFGND01 > JAFGND01 > JAFGND01 > JAFGND01 > JAFGND01. The sequence continues at coordinate 28,048 of JAFGND010000073.1, read as the reverse complement.
TATCCTGTACCTGAAGAGTCTCCCGGGAATTGGTGCAAACAAGGCAAAATCCCTGATTGATGATTTGCAGCCTTATTTGAGGAAGAACGGGATATGGACTGTAAGCAAAAAGATAGATTCAGAGGGTGGAGTTTATGAAGCAAGTGAAAGGGATGAAATAGACAATGATTTACTTGCAATTATGCTTCAAATGCAGTATTCCCGTTCAGAAGCACTTCAAAGAATAACACTCATTCGTTCCAGATATCCTGATGAGAGAGATATTGATAAGCTTGTAAGACTTATTTTTGAAAGATAAGCAGGAAAATTTTATAAAGTTCTCATTTATTCTTGATGTCTAGGGGCTGAATAAATTAAATAAAAACCTTGACAATTTCTTTATGAAACAGAAGAATTTACATCGGTTCAAATAAGGATTCTAGAATGAAAATGTTACTATTGTCTTTAATCTTTTCCATTTCTTTATCATCTGTCTTGAATGCAGAACAACCTTCATTTGCTATTTCAGGAAGTGATGATGGAACAGTAAAATACTGGGATTTGAATACTGGAGAATGCATAAGAACAATGGTTCATTGTGAAAGGTATGTTGATGAAGTAGATGTAAGCAATGATTGCTTGTATGCTCTGTCATGCGGTTATGATATGAATGTAAAATACTGGCGTTTGCCTGATGGAGCTTTATTGCAAACGCTCTCAGGACATACTTATGAGCCCAATACTTGCGTCTTCAGCTCTAATGGCAGATATGCTCTTTCAGGAGCCTGGGATAACACAATCAAATACTGGAGATTATCCGATGGAGTATGCTTGAAAACCCTGACAGGATATCCTGATGCAGTTATGTCAGTTGACATAAGCGGAGATGGTATATATGTATTATCGGGAGAAAGAGGAATGTTTGCAAGATACTGGGATATTCCATCAGAAACATGCCTTATGGTTTTAAGAGGTCATGATTTAAGTGTAAATTCAATTGTATTCAGTCCTGATTACAGATATGCATTAACAGGAAGTGTTGACAGATCAATCAAATACTGGAATCTGGCTGATTCATCATGTATTAGGACAATTAATGTGCATTCTTCTCCAGTTTATTCAGTAAGGTTTTCCCCTGATGGCAACTTTGTGTTGTCAGGTAGTTCAGATAAAACCATGAAGTATTCAAGGCTGTCTGATGGTGTATGTATGATGGTATTTGAAGGTCATTCATACGGTCTGGCAGGAGTAGATATCAGTAGTGATGGAGAATATGCAATTTCAGCAAGTGCAGACTGGAATATCAAGCTGTGGAAAATATCTGATGGCACTTGTATAAGGACATTGACTGGACATTCTGCAACCGTTCAATCTGTTATTTTTTGTCAATCAAGTAGTAAATCCATCAAAGTGATTAGTCCGAATGGAGGAGAAAACTGGACTGTTGGTTCGGTTCAGCAAATTGAGTGGGAATGTGCAAATATTGATACTGTCAAGATCAGATATTCAATTGATGGAGGAAGTATATGGACTGATATAGCAGAAGTCCCTGCTAATCCTGCATCTTACTCATGGACAGTCCCGAATACGCCGTCTGAGCAGTGTCTTGTTGATATTTCAGATAAGCACAACAGTACAACTGATTGTAGTGATAACTGTTTCACAATTTCAAGAGTGGGTTTCAGTAAAGAATGGCATTTCAACAAAAGCACTCCTGAAAAAATAATCGCTTATCCATGTCCGTTCAAGAATAATCTTTCACTTTCTCTTCCTGAAAATGCATATATATTTAATACTCTTGGTCAGAGAATTGTTTCTTTACCGAAAGGCAAGCACTCTATTGATACAAGCAAATGGAGAGAAGGAGTTTATATAGTGAAGTCTGGGAAAGATTGCAAGAGGGTAGTGAAGGTAAATTAAGGAGATCAAAATGAGAAATCTTTTAGTTATCATAATTCTGTTATTATTATCTAGTCTGCTTTTCTCGGCCCCCGGGGATTTGATATGGAGGTACAAAACAGATAATTACGTTAATTCTACTCCTTGTGTCTCAGCTGGAGTTGTTTTTGTTGGAGGTTATGATAATTATCTTTATGCAATAAACTGCTCAACAGGAGCTCTTAAATGGAGATACAAGACAGGAAATAATATTTGGTCTTCCTCTTGTGTCTCAGCTGGAGTTGTTTTTATTGGAAGTAATGACAATTATCTTTATGCAATAAACTGCTCAGATGGAACTCTTAAATGGAGATATGGGACAGGTGGATATATCAAATCCTCTCCCTGTGTTTCAGATGGAGTTGTTTATATTGCAAGTTGTGATGCTAATCTTTATGCAATAAATTGCTCAGACGGAACTATTAGGTGGAAATATAAAATAGGTAGTTATGCTGAATCTTCTCCTTGTGTTTCAGGTGGAGTTGTATATGTTGGTGATAGTTATTGGGATGATCGTATGGCATCATACTATGGTCATCTTGTTGCAGTAAACTGCTCAGATGGATCTGGTAAATGGCGAAGCTATTTAGTTAGTTATATTATCTTTTCCTCCCCTCGCGTTTCAGATGGAGTTGTTTATATTGGAGTAGGTAATGGCCTTTCTGCAATAAATTGTTCTGATGGAACTCATAAATGGAACTATCAGACAGGATCTAATATTCACTCTTCCCCTTGTATCTTAGATGGAGCAGTTTATATTGGAAGTTGTGATAATTATCTTTATGCAATAAACTGTTCAGTTGGATCCCTTAAATGGAGATATCAGACAGGTAATGATGTTCTTTCTTCTCCCTGTATTTCTGATGGAGTTGTTTATTTTGGTAGTCTAGATGCTTATCTTTATGCAATAAACTACTCAGATGGATCCCTTAAATGGAGATATCAGACAGGGGGTGGTTGGTCTTCTCCTTGTGTTTCTGATGGAGTTGTTTATATTGGGAGTGGTGATACTTATCTCTATGCAATAGAAACCTATGAATATGGTGGTTTCAGGGATAACAAATCAGCTTCTTATATCCCTGCCAAATCCTTCTCTATTTCCCCCAACCCCTTTTCAACCTGCTTGTCCCTCTCCCTGCCATCTTCGGGAGCTGTCTATTCTTTGACTGGTAAGCTGATAATGAAACTAGATAAAGGCAAACATGAACTTGATACAAGCAAATGGATAGAGGGAGTTTATATAGTGAAGTCTGGGAAAGATTGCAAGAGGGTAGTGAAAACTAACTAAAAAAAAAGACAAGGAAATATATCCTGAAATAAATCCATGACAGGATTTCTGGTTTTCAGAAATTACTATCATGTATAGGCAAGGGATTATTTATAACTCTCTTTTCTCTTGACCGAATTATGCTTGAATTTCAGTTAAATCGTTATGACAGCAAGAAAAAGAATATTCATAATATCACTTATAGTTGTCTTGTTTATTATATCGATAGTTATCTGGAAAATTTTCCTGAGAAATTCTGAGAATAATGATGCAGTAGTCTTTCAGAAGGCTTTCAGGAAGATATATATAAATCCCCCAAAGAAATACGAGGCTCTGCCTGAGAAAATCAATCTTCTGGCTCTGGGATTGGACTGCAGAAAAGGTGTGAAGAGAGGAAGAACTGACGCGATTCATCTGATAACCTATTATCCAGAGAAGAAGAAAGTGGTAATATTATCATTCGGAAGAGATATGCTTGCTAATCAACTTCCGCTTACAGACAGACTCAAGAAACTGGAAGATAGTTCACAGATTCTCGCTCATATATATCCGATATATGGAAGAGAAGTCCTGATTGAACTTATTGAATCGGCATCCAAACAGAAGATAGACTATTTTGCTGAAGTAGGATTTTCGCAAGTCATTGGTTTCTGCGACTTTATAGGATTAGATGGGGTTGATGTATTGAAGCACTTGAGACACAGGAAGACTCTTAAAGGTGGGAGTTATCAAAGGGGACTCAATCAGGGCGAATTCATTAAGTGGTTGATAGAGAAGCAATTGACAAAGGCAGTTCAAAATCCTAAATCATATGCAATGACCTTGTACACTTTCACTAATACGAATTGCCCTCCTGAAATGGCTTTATGCATGCTTGATTATTTGAAATCCCATCCAATTACTAGTATTTCAGTCAGATTCTATGGTTATGAAGGACTTGCTTTCAAGGATTTTGACCCTGACAAGAGCGTTGAAGAAACAGACAGGAAAATAGAAAATCTGAGAAACACCTGGGATGAAAGCGAGGAAGAGATTTTCAACAAGTCAGATCCTGATCTGGCTAATTACTTGTATCCCAAGTTGATAAAAGCACAGGAATCAATCAGGAGAGGTAATATAAAGAGTGCATTGACTCTATTGGAAAGACCTTATGAACAACAGCTTTACTGGCAGATACCAAAGAAAGAGGGAAGAGAAATTTTCCATATCTGGCTTGTAAGGTTATACGCAAGATGTTGTTATGAAATGAATTACAAAACAGAACTTGAGTCAGCATTAGGCAGTCTCAAGAATTTTTACAATAAGGATTTCACTCCATGGCAGAATGATGAGAAAACTCCCAGGGTATATTTGAGAAAGAAAGCCAAAATTTTAAATGAAAAAGAAGAAGAGGAAACCGAGGAATTAGTAGATGAGCCTGAAACAACCAGAATTCCTTCCAATAAGCAGAAATGAGCTTAAGGAACTGGGATGGCATGAAGCGGATGTAATTATTATTACAGGCGATGCTTATGCAGATCATCCTTCATTCGGTGCTGCTCTGCTTGGAAGATATCTTGTTTCAAGAGGTTACAGGACTGCCATAATTCCTCAACCTGACTGGAATAATATTGAGCAATTCAGGCAGCTAGGGAAACCTGAATTATGTTTTGCAATTACTTCTGGAAACATGGATTCAATGGTAAATCATTATACCTCATTCAGATGCCTGAGAAGCTTGGATTCTTTTTCACCTGATCAAAAGATGGGTATGAGACCGAACAGGGCAGTCCTTGTCTATGCAGATATGGCAAGAGCAGCATACAGAGATTCAATTATCATTTTAGGTGGTATTGAATCTTCTATGAGAAGGTTTGTTCATTATGATTACTGGGCAGATAGAATAAGAAGATCAATACTGGCTGATTCCAAGGCTGATATCCTGATTTATGGTATGGCAGAGAAAGCATTTGTAAAAGTCCTGGACAGGATAGAAAAAAAAGCTGATCTTTATGGAATAAATGGAACATGCATAATGATGGAGAGGGAAAGAAAACTGGAAAAATTCAGGGAAATTCCGTCTTATGAAAGCATAATAAATGATAAGAGTCTTCTCTTGAAAGCAACAAAGGAAGCAGAAGAGATAGTCAATTCTATTCCTTCCATGACCATTGTACAAATGCATGGGAACAAGAGACTTGTGCATTATCCTCCATCTGAACAGCTCTCAATCAAGGAATTCGATGCTTTATATGAATTACCATATTCAAGAGGTTCGCATCCTTTTTATAAAGATGGCATACATGCGCTTGAGAGTGTTCAGAACTCGATCACTGTAGTAAGGGGTTGTGGAGGAGCTTGCACTTTCTGCTCCCTTTCTTTTCATCAGGGAAAGAGAATAGTAAGCAGAAGTATTGAAAGCGTGTTGAGGGAAACTCATGCAATAAAAAAGAACAGGAATTTCAAGGGGCATATAAAGGATTTAGGAGGGGCTACAGCAAATTTGTATGGAGTGAAATGCAGTAATGATTTTTCATGCAACAAAGTAAGCTGCTTGTTTCCAACTAAATGTGTACATCTTGAAATAGAGGATTCAAGACTGCTTGATTTGTGGAGAGAAGTAGGCAAGGTAAAGGGAATAAAGCACTTGACTATTGGCTCTGGTTTCAGGTATGAGCTCTTGAGTGAAGAAGTACTCGAAGTGCTTATCAGGGATCATGTCTCAGGCCAACTTAAAATAGCTCCTGAACATGTTTCTGAAAATGTACTGAAATTAATGAGAAAACCTTCAATAGCAGAGCTTTTGAAATTCATGGAAAAACTGGAGAATTTCAAGAAAAAGCTGAATAAAGAGGTTTTTCTGGTTCCGTATTTCATATCTGGCTTTCCAGGATGTTCGCTGGAGAATATGAAGGAGATAGAAAGTTTTTTCAAGAAATTCAAGTGGCACCCGGAACAAGTTCAGGCTTTCCTTCCCTCACCGGGAACGATTGCAACAGGAATGTACTTAGCTGAAAAGGATTACAGGAATAACAAGAGAATATATGTAGCGAAAAAGGATGGGGAGAAAAGAAGACAATTTAATGTTCTGCTTGGACGACATGCAAAGACTTTTCCATTGACATAAGAGCTCAATAAATAAGGTATGTTAACTGTTTTGCTTTATTGACAGGAATATTGTGAAAGTACTAATAGTAAGTCCGGAAATTGCACCATTTACTCAGATTAGTGAGCTGAGTTATTATTTATCAAGCCTTTCACAAGGGTTTATAGAAAATGAGATAGATTTATATGTTATGATTCCTGGTTATAAAAACCTTTATGAATCATGTGCAAATTTGATAGAAAATAAGATTAAGCTAGCAGAATTCAAGATAAATTCAGGCTATCAAGACAGGTTGTTCAAACTGAATGAGCTTAAAACAAGACAGAATTATAAACTGCTGACACTGGATTCAGATGATTTTTTTAACAGGGATGGTTACTATGGAATTTATAATAACTATTTCATTGATAACGGATTGAGATTTGGTTCATTCTGCAGGGCTTCAGTTGAATCTTTGAACTATATTAATGATGGATTTGACAGAATCTTTGCATTTGACTGGCAGACTGGCTTAATCCCTGTTTATTTAAAAACTCTTGAAGATGTCAACAAGGATAATATTCCATACATTAGTTTTGTGGCATTCAATCTATGTAATCAAGGATTGTTTTCCAAGTATCTTGTACCTGAACTTGAGTTTGACTGGAAAATCTTTAATTACAGGGAACTGGAATTCTGGGGGCAAATGAGTTTTATAAAAGGTGGATTGGTTTTTTCAGACAAGATTATAATCCCTCTTGGAAGCTCGCTTTCAGAGATTATTGAAGAACATATGAGTTTCGGTCTTGAGGATTTACTTCAGTTCAGGGAAGATAATGTATCATGGATTAAGCCTGGTTCGAAAGATCATATCACAATAAGCATTGAAGATAAGCACGAAACCAAGATGAAACTTCTTGAGAATATGCCATTCAGTGAAAATAGTCTTCCATTGATATTCTTAAATATTTATAAAGAAACTGCTAGCTATCCAATAGTAGCTGATTTCATAAAAGAAGCACTCTTGAAATATGATTGTAACTGGATATTGTATCCAGCTATTGATATAACACAAGACATGGAATTGTACAAGATCTGGAAGGATTTTCCTCATAAAATGAAGATTATAACTGGAGGAAAGAATATTTCAGAATATTACAAATCTTCAGATTTCTTCTTGTTTCTGCCGCAAATAAAATATCCAAACCTTGATTTTATGAGAGCTTTAAAATACAGGTGCCTTATTATAGGAGGTCATTCAACAGGTATATCAAAAATTTACAGGGATTTAGGTTTATCAGTCAGTCAAGTTAATTCCTTGCATATCAAGAAATTAGAACTTGAGACTATGTTGAAAACCTTGCATTCATCCCTGATTCTGTATAATAGTAATGGATTTAGTGAAATATTTGAAAAAGCTTCGAAATTCAAAAGAAGCTTCAAGAATGTTGCTAAAGAATATTTGAAAAAATAATGTACAATAACAGAAAAACTCAGCTTATAAGAAGAATTTTCCAGTTTCTATCTTCATTGCTTGTCAATTCACATTTTGAAGGGCTGCTGAATAATAGAGCAATATATGATGGCGATTTGAAACAATATTGTGTTCCGGTTCTTAATTGCTATGCATGTCCACTAGCCCGTTTTTCCTGTCCCATTGGTTCTTTGCAGGTACTTCTTTCTGCAAGGACTATCCCTTTTTATGTAGTTGGAACAATGCTTTTCCTGGGGATTATTGCAGGAAGGTTTTTCTGTGGATGGTGCTGTCCATTTGGTTTATTGCAGGATTTTCTTGCGAAAGCCAGAAAGAAAAAAATGCAAATTCCAGTTCTTTTGACATATGTCAAGTACCTGGTTCTGATACTTCTTATATTCCTTCTGCCAATATTGTTATCATTAATAATCGGACCTGATGGCAATTACTCTTATTTCTGCAAGTTCTGCCCATGGGGTGGATTGGAAGCAGGATTGCCTTTGCTTATCTGGAATCCATCGCAGGGAAACGCAAGATTGATAGATTATAAGTCTCTTGACAATCTGTTTTATCTGAAACTATCTTCAGTTGCAGCCGGAATTATATTATCAATGATTTTCTATCGGTTTTTTTGTAATGCAATATGTCCACTAGGGGCGCTTCTTGGCTTGCTTAATCCAATAAGCATTATGAGATTGCAGGTATCAGAGAATTGTAATAAATGTAATGGAAAGACATTATGTGTAAATGTATGTCCCTTCAAAATAAAAGTTTATGAGAATCCGAATCATCCTGATTGCATAAGATGTCTTCGCTGTACTAGCATTTGCAATAATATAACCTTGAAAGTTGGTCCTTATGAATTGAAAGGAATTAACAGGAATAAATCTTCAAAAGCAAAAGGAACAGCATGAAGTTAGGTGTTTTCCAATTCAATCCATTTTTCGCAGATCCAGACAGCAATATTAGCTATATAGACGAAAATATACCTGACATATTGCCTGATGTTATGGTTTTCCCGGAACTATGCCTTACTGGTTATAATTTCAAGAGCAAGAATCAACTTATAGATATATCTGAAGATCTGGGAAACAGTCCAAGAATTAATCATTTATCTCAGATCTGCAAGGAAAGAAAAGGGAGCATGATTCTGGGTATTTCAGAGAGGGAAAATAATGATATATTCAATAGTGCTGTTTTCCTGAATGGTGAGGGAGTGAAATTCGTTTATAGGAAAATCCACCTTTTTAACAAGGAAAAGGATATCTTTTCTCCAGGAAAATATCATCTGGAGCCTTTTGCCTGGAAGGAAGTAAAAATAGGAATATTGATTTGTTTTGACTGGGCTTTTCCAGAGGCAGCAAGAACACTTGCTATGAAGGGAGCTGAAATCATATGTCATCCATGCAACCTTGTATTACCATATGGTCAAAAAGCGATGAGAATAAGGGCTTTGGAAAACAGGATATATACTGTGTCAGCAAACCGGATAGGAACTGAGGATGATATTAGATTTACAGGAAAAAGCCAGATAGCTGATATCAATGGTGAGGTAATAGCACAGTTAGGTGAGAAAGAATCAGGCTATCTTATTGCGGATTTGAATGTCGAGGATGCCAGAGATAAGAGCATAACAGAAAGAAATCATCTTTTTAATGACAGAAAGCCAGAATTTTATGATTTATAAGGGGATTTATCATGGATTTAGTTACCATATATTGGGAAAACAAAGCAGTTCATTTAATAGATCAGACTCTGCTTCCATCAGAAGAAAAAGTAATATCAATAACTGATTACACTGATCTTGCAGAAGCAATTAAAAAACTGAAAGTGAGAGGAGCTCCTGCAATTGGGGTAGCGGGTGCTTTTGGAATGGCTCTTGCTTCAACTTATTCGAAAAAAACTGACAAAACAGACTTTTTAAAAGAGATGGCGGAGGCTGGGGATATAATTGCTGCTACAAGACCTACAGCAGTGAATCTTTTCTGGGCTTTGAAAAAGATTTCTGATGTCATTATGGAAAATAAAGACAGGGAAATAGTCGAAATAAAAAGATTGATACTGGAAAAGGCACTACAAATATGGAAGGACGATATAGATATATGTAACAGCATAGGCAAAAATGCTTCAGTCCTCTTCAGGAGTGGGGATAGGATACTTACTCATTGTAATGCAGGTTCTCTTGCAACAGTAAAATACGGTACAGCTTTAGCTGGAGTTTACTATGCTTTTAATGAAGGTAAATCAATTGAAGTTTATGCTGATGAAACACGACCTCTCCTGCAAGGAGCAAGACTTACTTCATGGGAACTGAACAAGTCAGGAATTCCTGTTACAGTATTGTGTGATAATATGTCAGCAAGTTTGATTTCAAGGGGAAAGATAAACAAGATAATAGTAGGTGCTGACAGGATAGCAGCCAATGGAGATACTGCCAACAAGATAGGAACATTCGGGCTTGCAATAATTGCCAGATACCACAACATCCCTTTCTATGTTGCGGCACCCTTATCAACATTTGACTTTGAGTTAACAGATGGCAGTAAAATACCAATTGAGCAAAGATCTTCTGAAGAATTATCATATTTCAATAAAAAAAGAATAATCCCTGAAGGAGTTAGGATTTATAATCCAGCTTTTGATGTAACTCCTTCGAATTTAATATCTGCATGGATTAGTGAAAAGGGTATAGCTGAGAAAGCAGAGAAATTCAAGGAATGGCTATAAAACTGAAGTACTTATTAATATTCTTTCTGGTACTTCCAGCAATCCTGTTTGCTGACATGGAGTATTTCAATTGGTATGGCAGTTTCTTCAATTACAGACCTAAACTAGTTGATATGGAAAGCAAGATTGACGATTATGAAAGAAATAACCGGAAACTTGAAGAAATGTCATGGCTTGAATACGAAGCGCTTCCTGTTCAGATAAAATGGACTATATTACCTGAATTTAATACAATTACAATATCTCTTGAGGACAAGCAGCTAAAATTTCCCTATGGACTAGTAAGACTTGAGAAACTTGATTATTATCTGCAGCGATCTTTTGAAATAGAATACGAGAAGACTATTACGGAAGTGCAGGTAGCTGAACTTCTTGCAACAAAGGAAAAAGAAAATCAAGGTCTCATACCTGAGATTGAATTACCAAGTTTCGGACCTGAATGGTGGAACAGGGCTTTTGGAAAAGGTGGAAAACTGGATGTCTCAGGTCACCAGAGACTTGCAGTAGGTGCTGGTAAGTATAAAACGGATGCTCCACCTGATGAATACGGAAGCAATGAGACTACTCAGGTAGGCATGAAGCAGGAACTTAAAGTGTTAGCTAAGGGAACTATTGGAACAAAATTATCTGTACTTCTGGATTATGATTCTACAAGAAACGAGCTTGAAGGAAAGAACAAGGTTCAGATTGAGTATAAAGGTGAGGAAGATGAGATTATACAGGAAATCTCAGCCGGGGACATAGAATTGGGTATCACGGGACCTGAATTCCTGTCATATAATATCCCACATAAAGGCTTGTTTGGTGCAAGGGCAAGATTCAAGGTTGGGGGCTGGGAATTTATTACAGTAGCAAGTCTTGAAGAGGGGCAAAGACAGAGAAAGGAATTTTCTGGTCAGACTCAGGTAGATTCTCTTCAAATAAATGATCTTGATTGGCTGAAAAACCAATACTACTTTATAAGTTCTGACAGCCTCGGCAACAAATCACCTGTTGATAGTGTTTATTTATATGTATCAACCCTTGATTCAACAGGAAATGATGCAGGTTTTGGTCAGGCATTTCTTGATCCTTCTGAGTCAAATCCAGATACAACCAATCCAAATCACTGGAGAAGAGGATACTGGAAACTGCTTTACAGAGGCAGCTCTCAGGATTTCATAGTTTATGCTGATACAGCAGGTCTCATATACCTTAATACCCCGATAGAAAGAGACAAGTGTCTTGCTGCTGTCTATATTGATAAAAGAACTCAAAGATGGATAGGAGATAAAACTGATTTCCAGAATCTGAGATTGAAAATAATAAAGCCGACTAATTCATCACCACCATCGAAAGAGGGACTTGATAACAAAACATGGGAATATCAGCATATGGGAATATACTCTCTTAATGCTATCAATCTTGATCCGACAGCAGTTACATTGACAATAGGTTATGATAACAAGCAATCTACCCAGTATGAATATACTCAAGGGAAAGGGAGTAGCGCCAAGACTTTTCTGCAGATACTGGGTATGGCAGACGAAAATGGCAAGCTGAAATCAAATCTTATTGATACTCAACGGGGACATATTTTCTTCCCTTCTCAAATAGTCACTAGAGATGGAAGAACATCATATAAATTCATGCCATTTATCGCTGATACTTTAAATAATATAAATGAGACTGCTTATTTCAAGAAGGATCCACTTCCTAATGACAGGAAATATATTTTATTTACAACATCCAAGGGATCCAGTTCTACTTATAGCCTTGGGCAAACGAGTATATTGGAAGGTAGTGAATTAGTCTATGTCAATGATACACTTCTGAAAAAGGATAAGGATTACAGCATTAATTATGCAGCAGGTATTGTTACTATTTTCAAACCACCAGGTCCAAATGACAAGGTGAAAATACTCTTTGAATTCGCAACTTTTCTTGCACAATCAAGTAAGACATTACTTGGTTTCAGGACTATATATAACTTTTTCGATGAATCATTGATTGGAACAACATGGATGTATGAGAATACACAGACTATTGAAGATAAACCTGAAGTAGGCTCTGAACCACAAAAGATAACTGCTGGAGATGTTGATTTAGCTTTAAAATTCAAGCCAGAATTTCTGACCGAATGGATAGATAACCTTCCATTCATTAAAACCAATAAACAGAGTGAATTCAACTTGACAGCAGAAATTGCAAGAAATTTCCCTAATCCAAATACAAAAATATTTGGATATATTGATGATATGGAAAATGTCAATAATTCATATCCATTAGGAATAAGAAGGGAAGGTTGGTATTCTGGTTCCCAGGATTCTATTGCAGATCCACAGGATACATTGAGAAGAGGGAATCTTGTATACTGGAATGTCAGTAAATTAAAGAAATATGTATTTGATAATATTACGGGAACCAAGGTAGGAGATGAGAGTGTAGACTTGCTTTTCCTGTATATGGAACCAAGGAATTTCTCGGAAACTGAAGATTCCTGGACTTCATTAATGAAATGCCTGGATTCTGGAGGTGTAGATTTTTCTGAGAAACGTTATTTAGTCCTGTGGTTGAAAGCTGATCATAATGAAGGTTATATATCTATTGATCTTGGTGGATACATGAATGAGGATGCCAATAATGATGGTATATTGAATGATGAAAGGCTTTGGCGATCTGATTCAAAGAGAAATCCGACCTGGAATGTTGATACAGATGATGTTGGAATTGATATGACGCCAGATTCTCTTGAAACAGGTCCATATAGTCCTCCAGACAGGAATAGAGATAATTACTGGTTCAAGGGGGATGAAGATGCAAAGAATGATCCAGAAAATCCTGACAAATATAGAGGAATAAATGGAACTGAAAACAACAGGCATCATGATACTGAAGATCTTGATGCTAATGGATCTCTTGATAGACAAAATCACTTCTATAGCTATACTATAAGAATAGGGCAGTCTTTATATAAGGCAGGAACAAACAAGGCGGGTTATATGCTATATAAAATACCCTTGCATACTGGCTATACAAGGAAATTCGGTTCGCCTGACCTTGCATATTTGCGTTATGCTAGAATGAGAGTTTATGGCCAGAAAACTAAAACAAAGATTTCAATTGCAGCCCTTGAAGTAGAGGGATCAACATGGCTCAATGATAATGTTTCTACTGCTGACAGTACCAATTCAGTAAAACCTGATGAGAAGTTTGAGGTTACAGTAAAAAATACCAGAGATAATGAGGATTACAGGAAGGATCCCCCTCCTGGTGTAGACCCTGGAATAGATGAAAATGGAGATGTAAAGCAGGAACAATCTCTTTGCTTGAATATTGAGAATATAAGACCTGGTCATTATGCTCAGACACATAAAGCATTACCAGCTGCAATGAATATATTGAACTACAGGAAATTTGCATTCTGGATTCATGGCAAGGATGACAAGACAACTATATGGATGAGAGTAGGTGCTGATAGTCTTAATTATTATGAATATAGATGTAAAACGATAATTGGCTGGAAAAGAGCTGAATTCCTTCTCAAGGAATGGACAGATTTGAAGGATGCAATTCCTGATAGCATAAAGAAAGACAGAACCATAGTATTTACAAGAGGTCCGTACTCGATAAAAGGTCTTCCAAACCTTAATAACATAACATGGATGGCGATTGGCTTGGAAAACAATACAAGAGTAATGATTGACAGTGAAGTCTGGATAGATGAAATCCATTTAAGGGACGTGATTGTAAAAAGTGGCTATGCAAAACGAATCACACTTGATAATAAATGGGCTGATTTCATGGAAATAAAGGGTGATGTGCGGGAGATTGATGGTCATTTCTATAGCCTTGGAGAAAGCAAGCCAAGCGAAAAAGACCAGAGATCATACACAGGAAGTATGACTTTAAATCTGGACAAGTTTTTCAATCAAAACTGGCGCTTGCAGTTGCCAGCGACCTATAGTTTGTCTTTAAAGAGAGATATTCCGTTCTACAAGACAGGTACTGATATAGAACTTGAAGAAATGGAAAGGGACAAGGAAAAAACAACTTACAGGGAGAATGCTTTTTCATTCAAGGCAGGCAAGCAAGGGCCATCAAAAACCTTTTATGAGAATTATATTTTAAATAACCTGTCAGGCGAGTTTGCTTATAGTTATAACAGGGAAAGAGGTCCTGTGCTTGCTGATACTCTGGAAACTTATGACTATAGACTAAAATATGCGTTCAACAGGCAAATTGACAAATATCTTGATTTGAAATGGCTTAATTTCCACTATATTCCTACAAAATTCAATCTTGGAGGGAGTCTATCCCATAAATTTGGTCATAGTTATGATATTGCTGAAGAAAATGAGAGTTATCTAAGAGACAGGACAATGGAAATGAAGATTACTGAGGAATTCGGTCTTGAAACCCAGTTCTTCAAGAATCTAACAACAGCATATGGTATAAATATATACAGGGACAGGAATTACAAGCAGGAGTTTGCTGGAGTGAATATTGGTCCTGAAGTAGGAAGAGAACAGGTAGTAAACGGCTCTTATCAATTAAGTATATTGCAAGTTATGCAGCCGGGAATAAGTTATACAACTACATTCAGGGAGGATCATAGACCTGAGTTAAGACAGGAACAAGCTGATACTACAAAAGATATAAGAAATGTTGATAATACAAATACTTTAAGGCTGGATAACAGTTTTGCACTTTCAAGATTTTTCTATATGCTTGGAGGAAGCAAGGAAGGAAAATCCATTGACATGGATGAGTTCGATGATCTGGATGATACAACATCTACAAAGAAAAATGAAATAGAAGCTGGAAGTCCAAAATGGATTGCCCTTCAATTAGGTGCTCTTTCAAAGCCAATAATGCCACTAAGGGGGAACATAACAATAACGAAAAAAACTGAAGTCTATGATTTATTGAATAGACCAAATCTTAAATATCAGATGGGTTGGGGTATCGAGGATTTGCCTGATGAAGGTGAAATAAGAAGAAGAGACAAAGAAATAACTTATGGATTGGGTAGTGGCCTACAACCAATACCCTCCATTCAATTTACAACTGACTATGAATATAGAGTTACAAAGAGCCATTATCTTGACAATCCTGAAGGAAGTAAGCAGAGAATCTGGCCTAAATTAGCTCTTGTTATCAATGATGTACACAATATGCTTGGAATAAAAAAGATGTTTGAAGAAGTTACTGTTGGAAGCAGTTACAGTACTTCATGGGATATAGTAGGTGAACTGGACAAGAATGAAGAAATAATACCAAATAAGGAAACCAATGGTTGGCATATGGAACCCAGATTCAAGATTACATTCCAGTTCCCGTTCAGGCTTCAAGTATCTGTTGAAGACAGTTACAGCAAAACTCAAGAGAAGGCTTTTTCGGGATCATTCCCTATAACAGATTCAAAAACGCATAAAGATGCAGTTGCTCTTACATATGCATTCAATAAACCCAATGGTTTTTATCTGCCTATTATACCATTTGTATACAAAATTAGATTGAGGCTGAAAACAGATCTGGTCATGGGGCTTGAATTTGCAAGAGAAACCAATTTTTCAATACAAAATGACACTTCTGAACCAATTACCGACAAATTGAAATACTCTATAAAACCATCATTAGCATACAATTTCCAGGTAATAACAGCAGCGCTTCAGGCTGAATATGGTGTTGAAGATGACAGGGCAATAGCAAACGGAAGGAAAACAATTAATGATGCTATCCTCTGGATTATGTTCTATTTCTAATAAATAAAGTCTTCCGGTGTCCCGAAGCTATTCCAGAATTTCCAGGTTCCCCTTACGGGATCACCTTCAATGAATTGCCCTTCAGCTTTTTTTATTCCGCTTTCATAATAGAATAACCAGATGCCCTCATAAAATCCATTCTTGAACATACCAACTCTGTCTATTTTTCCATTTGTATGCCAGAATGTCCATTTCCCCTCAGGTTTGCCATTTTTGAAATAACCTTCTTTTTCTTTTTGTCCATTTCTGTGGTAGTAAGTCCATAAACCTTCTTCTTGTCCCTTTATAAACTTACCTGTTCCCTTTAATCTTCCTCCACCTGACCAGTAATCTTTTGCTTCTCCAGTTGGTCTGTCGCTTGCATCAAGTTCAACAACTCTCATCCATTCCCATTTGAATGTCCCTGGAACCTGTATATCATCTTTATCGAAATATATGGATATCGAGTATGAAAAACCGACAAAGACGAACAAAATAAAAAAGACTGTTTTCAGCATTCTCTCATTACTTTATGCAGGCTGGAATGATATATTAATAAGTCCTTCATTCATTGAAAACTGTAAAGTCCACTTTTTGTCACCTTTTGATACTTGCACTTGCTTGACTGTAGAATTCTCATCTGCAAGTAATACTCCAAATTCGGACCATCCATCTTTCTTGAGTAATGCCCTGTAATCTTTGAATGCCTTGTTAAGATCATTGGATTTTAGCTGAACAACTGCATTCTTTTCTGTTACCATTATTATTGTGCTTCCCTCAAGTAATGGTAAATCATCCGGCAGCTTCTTGTCACCTGTTGTTACTGGGGCGGAGACATTTTTAGTTGCATCTGATCCTGATGGTCTTGTTTCATTATCCTTTTTGCCAAAACAGGCTAGAGAAATCAAGGCAAAAAGCGATACAATAAATAGAATTCTAAGTATTTTCAGCATTTTTATTTTCCTCTCTTTCTTCCTGCTGATTATCTTTGCTATTACAATTATTCATTTTCTTGTTTTTTATTTCCTCTATTTTATAATCAAGCTCCTTTATTTTCAAAAAAAGGTTTTTTATTGCTGGGTCTTCTAAAGAAAAGCTGTCAATACTTGAATTGTTATAAACAAACTCACCAATTTGCCTTAAATATTGATTTTTCTTACTCACTAATGAAGATATTTTTGCTTCTTCTCCAAGATCATTTGCAATTTCCTCTGCAGTGTTTAGTACATCATTTGCTGCTTTATGTAAACTATCCCAGATATCAGGCATAATTTCTCCTTGCTTTTATGTCCAATCTCAAAGAAGCGAATTTGTTGACAAGACATTCTTGAATTTTTATTGCCTCCTGACAGATTTTTTAATGAAAGGCTTTGGCAGACATGAAGAATAATATTTATAAGGGAGCCATAGATTATATAGAAAAAAAACTTGAGGATTATAATGAAAAGCCTTTCAGAAAAGATCAGATATGGTTATGGTTATTCAAGAAAGATGCCACTTCTTTTGATGAAATGACAGATCTGCCAAAAAAACTTAAGGAAAAACTGGAAAGTGATTTTTATATAAAACTCCCCAAATTGATAAAAACTATTAAATCTGAAGATGATAAAACAATAAAACTGGCACTCAGAATGGAGGATAGAGCAATTATTGAAACTGTATGGATGAAAGAACAAAACAGGCATACCGTATGTATCTCATGCCAGGCAGGCTGCAAACTGGGATGCAGATTTTGTGCAACTGCAAGAATCAAATTCAAGAGGAATCTTGAAGCTTATGAAATGATTTCGCAATTATTATACTTCAAGAGAAGCAATCTTATTGATAGGGTAGTGTTTATGGGTATGGGAGAACCCATGTTCAATTTGACTGAAATAGAAAAAGCGATCGAGGTAATCACTTCAGATTATGGACTTACCATTTCGCCTAAAAGGATTACAATTTCAACCTCTGGCATTCCTCATGGGATAGTATATATTGCTGATAAAATGCCAAAGATTGGTGTTGCCATAAGCCTTAATTCAGTATCCGAGAAAACAAGAACTGAATTAATGCCAATAGCAAGAAAATATCCAATACGGGAGTTACTGAATGCCGCTAAATACTATACCGATAAAACGGGCAGGAAAATAACATTCGAATACGTATTGATTTCTGGAGTTAATGATTCACGAGATGATGCCAGGCATTTACTTGAATTAACAAGGGAAATACCGTGCAAGATAAATATTATCCCTTACAACCCAATTCCATCAGCCAGATACAAGAAACCAGATAGTTTCGAGATAGATAAATTCAGGACATATTTAATGAGTGGTAAAGCGACAATAACAGTGCGATTCAGCAAGGGTAGTGAGATTCTGGCTGGTTGCGGTCAGCTGGGTGCTGAGTTATAAAGATGCTATCTGTTGTTTTTCTCTTGTTTATCAATATCTTGTGTCAGGAAGAGGATTTTGATACTCTTACAATAGCTTTCACTGCAAATTCAGAAGCGAGATTTGGAGCATGTGCATGTCCCGATCTTCCATATGAAGGTCTTAATAAAAGAAGAGCTATTGTCGATTCATTGAAAAAGATAGACAAAGATGTTTTATTGATTGATGGAGGTAATTTCATTTCTTCTGAATACCAGGTTTTCAAGCCTGAAGCAGACACTTTATGTCTGGACATATATAATTCACTTGAATATTCTGTGATAGCTATTGGTGAAAATGAACTATTTAAAGGTTCATCTATGTTTTCTAATAAGGAATTTGCAAAGATGCCAATAATAGCTACAAATATAAAGATGATTAATAATTTACCGCTTAAACCATATATGAGATTCAAGAAAAAAAATCTTGAGTTTGCTTTTATCAGCCTTATATCAAGGGAAACAAAAAAATCAAGAGAATATAAAGTGGATGACTACAAGGATTCCTTTCGAAGTATTTCTAAGGAACTTTCAGGATGCGATTTCATTATTCTTGTATCAAGATTGCATCATTCGGAAAACAGGTGGATAGCCTACAGGATTAATGCTCCTTTGTTGATTTTAGGAGAAAAAGAGAAAAAATCCAGCGGCTTTTCAGAAACTGTTACCTTGAACAAGGAAGGAAAATCGTATATAATAAATGCTGACGAGGGTGGGGGAGAAGCAGTCTGGGTTAGAATAGTATGGGATAAGAAAAAGCGGGAACTCCACTCAATAAAGGCTGGAACAATCAAGGCTGAATCAAGATTTGAGGATGACAGGATTTTCAAGCAAAGAATTTCAAAATTTCTAAGCAAAGTTCATGAATATTATGAAAAAAAGTCTTTCAAGGCGGTTGACAGGAATAAACTGATGCCAGTTGTCATCTTTTACAAGTCAGATTGTCCTAAATGCGCTGCAGTTATAGGAATGCTGGAAAGAATAAAGGAAATATACAGAGACTTTCAGATAAAAGCTCTGGATATATCAGTATCTGAAAATTTTTACTGCAAAGAATATCTGAACAGAAGGTTTAAGGCAAAAAAGGAAATTGTTCCTGCAATGTATTTTGAAGATAATTATTTCGTAGGCTTCGAAGAAATCACCAATGCATTACCCAAAAAGCTTTTCAAAGCTATCAAGAAATTCAAGAAAAACAAGAATGTCATGCTGATTGAATTTTTCTATTCTTATGATTGTGAGAAATGCAAGTCTTTTCTGATAAAAAAACTGATTCCTTTAAGTCTTGTTCATCCTGTTGAAATAATATATTATGATATAAATGTTAAATCTAACTATGCAAATCTGGCAGAGATTGAGAGAAAGCACAACAAAACAGGAGATATCCCTGCAGCATTGATTAATAATGATTTATATATTGGCGAAGACAGCATTTTGAAAGCAGTAGAGAAATTCATAAATCAAAAATAGACTGGCAGTAATAAAATTTGCTTGCTAAAAAAGCCTCTTTTTCAAAGTATAATATTATGTTATCGTTTCGTTCAAGTCTTGCAGCCAAGATAAGAATTCTGATTTTACTGGTTCTCTGCTTCAATCTGGGAGCCGCATTAATTGATATAAGTCTTGATTTGCCAAACATCTGGAGATTTGCAATTCTCTTCGTTACATTCATTGCCAGTTTTCTTGCTGTCCAGAGGTTTATCAAGACAAGAATAGTAAAACCCCTGTCAAGTTTTGACAATGCGTTCTCTAAAATGCTTGATGGGGAGCTCAAGCACAAAATCGAAATAGAAAGCCATGATGAATTCCTTCTGCTTGCCAATAGATTCAATGAACTTAACATGAAGCTTCTATCAACAATGAAAACTTTGTCAGATTCTGAAGAGCGTTACAGAGCTATATCAGAATCTGCTGGAGAGGGAATCATTTTATATAATTCTGACAATATAATAATGTACGTAAACAAGGCAGCTTCTGAAATATTGAATTATGATAAAGATCATATACTTGGACAGCAGATATCAATGTTTTTCCCGAGAGCTGGTTTCTTGAGCAAGGAAAATTCAAGGGAAGAAGTCAATCATATTTCCGAAATCATCAATATTTTCAGCAAGGAAAGAAAAGAGATACCAATAGAGATTTCAGTGACAAGGATAAAAATCGCTGATAATCCCGCATATATTGCAATATTGCATGTTCTACCTCCTTCCCTGTCCGATCTTCATAAAGCATTGAGAGATGAAGAGGAATTTCTCCATAACTTTATTGAAGAGATTCAGACTGGAATACTGATATTGAATCCACAGGGGAGAATCTTGATGCATAATACAGCAATTGAGGAGATAATTGGTTATAAGGTGGAGGACTTCTATAGCAAAGATTTCTTCGAGAAAATATTCCCAGATGCACATTACAGAGAGCAGAATGCAGTCTATATATCGAGAGTGGCGTCAGGACTTGTTATAAACAAAAAGGAATTTCATGCACGAGATTCTCATAACAACAAGAAGGTATTGCTTATAACTGCAAAAATGGTACCACCGCAAAACAATTTCATCCTGATAGTCCGTGATATTACTGAAAGAAAGAACCTGGAACAGAATTTAATGCAGGTTCAGAAAATGGAGGGAGTTGGAACTCTTGCTGCCGGTTTGGCTCATGATTTCAATAATCTGCTAACTGGAATTCTTGGATATTCTAATATGCTGAGAATAGCAGTAAGTGGAAAATTGCCTGGTTACAACATAGATTCCAATCCTTTCCCGAGGAAAAAGCTGCTTCAATATCTTGAAAGAATTGAGAATGCTTCCCAGAGAGCAAGTCATATAACAGGTCAGATGCTTGCCATTAGCAGGAAACATATTTATCAACCCCAACCTTTGAATTTGAATCAGATAATAGAAGAAGTTTTATCGCTTCTCAAGAGGGTTTTGAATAAGAATATAGTTATCCAGATAAAAAGATCCATGAATGCTGCAATTATTGAAGCTGATCCATCTCAGATAATTCAGATAATAATGAATCTTTGCATAAATGCCCAGGATTCGATGCCATCTGGAGGAGTATTAATTATAGAGACAGATATCATAAGTTTCCCTGATGTCTCTCCAGGCAGGAATCTGAAAACAGGTCCTTATGTTGTATTAATAGTTACTGACTCAGGGAAAGGAATCGAAAAAGAGATATTGACAAACATTTGGGAACCTTTCTTCACTACAAAAGAACCTGGCAAAGGAACAGGCCTGGGATTGTCAATGGTTAAATCCATTGTAATTGAATATGAAGGATTTGTAGATGTTAAAAGCGAGGAAGGAAAAGGAAGCAGTTTCTATATTTATTTTCCAGAGTCTAAGGCATTCTTATTTGAAGAAAAAAAATCTGAGGAGGATATGCCATCGGGACATGAATCAGTGCTAATTATTGATGATGATGAAATAGCACTGACATTTACCCAGAATGTACTTGAAGATATGGGATATAAGACTCATACAGCATCTACTGGAGAAGAGGGAATAGAGAAATATAAACAATATTATGAATTGATAGATCTTGTCATTCTGGATATAGTATTACCAAACATGGATGGACAGACGGTATTTCAGGAACTCAAGAAAATAAATCCGAATGTTAGAGTTCTCCTGTTCAGCGGATATTCACAATACAGCCAATCAGTAGAGATAATAAACATTGGGGCAAGGGGATTTCTCCAAAAACCTTTCAGGATAGTTGATTTCACTCACAAAGTAAGAGAAGCATTAAGAAAAAACTAATGGTTCTCTCTTAAGTATTTTGCCACTTTTTCATTAGAGGATGCTCTTGCTATAAGAACAGGATGAACTGGCAGAAAAATTCTGTATCTCTGATCCACTTCACATTCAAAGCATCTGAAACTATTAGAGCAAAAGGCAAAAGGAATGAGCTCCATAATTGCAAATCTGCATAATCTCTTATTCCCTGGAAGATTCCTGAATTTATTCATTATGATTTTTTCTGGATTAATTGCTCCAGTAGGGCAGACCGTATAACAATATCCGCAGCCTATGCAATTAATTGGCTCTTTCAAAGCTGCTTTTCTGTTGATTCCTTCTCCAGAGAAAGATAATGCATCAACCATTACAATATCCCTGCATGCTGCAATACATAAACCGCATTGTATGCAATTATTATTGCCTTGCGAAAAAGGAACTTCATCTACTCCCAGATTTTTTGACAGCTCTTTCAATATTTCGACTTCAGGGCATCTTGCCC
Source organism: Candidatus Coatesiibacteriota bacterium (assembly GCA_016927185.1). Taxonomy (GTDB): domain Bacteria; phylum JAFGND01; class JAFGND01; order JAFGND01; family JAFGND01; genus JAFGND01. Next base: position 5,212 of record JAFGND010000073.1, on the reverse strand, counting down.
ACAAGGCTTCAATAGCAAGCTTTCTTTTTCGTACAACTTCTGGAGTTTCTGTTTTTATTATCATTCCAGTTCTTGCAATTGTATTGCAGGATCTTGTGATATAATGCTTTCCATCAAATTCGATATCTATCAGGCATAGATTACAGCAAATAGAACCTGAAGCATTTATTTCAGATTTTATTATATTCTCGTCTTCTATATTCTTAAATGCTGACGTTGAGCAACTTTCATCATTACACGTACAACCTATCAATGGATGATAGCATAAGCTGGGTATAAAGATGTCTGCTTTCCTGCATGCTTCGAGTATATTTACATCATCTTCAACTTCATAAGACACATCGTTTATTATTATGTTCTGCATAACCACTCCTTAATATTGAAGTGAATGCTTGGAAGAGATATGGTATTGTTATGTCAAGCATAAATAAAAAAGAGCGTATTTCTACGCTCTAAGTTGTTATTCGATATTGTTTTATTTGTCTGCTACTTTTTTAATATATTATATTTCTTGCCTATCTTTGTGAAAGCTTCTATTGCTTTATCAAGATCCTTTCTCGAATGTGCTGCAGATATCTGAACACGGATTCTTGCCTGCCCTTTTGGAACTACTGGAAATGAGAAGGCTATAACATAAATACCTTCAGGCAGAAGATCCCTTGCGAAATCCTGAGCAAGCTTTGCATCATTGTCATATTGACCGAACATGATAGGAACAATAGGATGAGTACCAGGTCTAATGGCAAATCCTGCTTTTGTCATCTGTTTCCTGAAGTACTTCGTATTATTCTGGACTTTTTTCACTAGTTTGGATGTTTCTGATAACATATCCATTACTGCTATTGTTCCTCCAACTACTGCTGGTGCCAGTGTATTGGAGAAGAGATAAGGTCTGCTTTTCTGTCTGAGCCATTCAACAAGTTCCTTTCTGCCAGAAGTGCATCCACCACTTGCTCCTCCAAGTGCCTTGCCGAATGTTGTTGTTATAAGATCCACTCTTCCAATACATTTCCTGTACTCATGAGAACCTCTTCCAGTAGATCCTACGAAACCTGTTGCATGACTGTCATCAACCATTACAAGAGCATCATACTTGTCTGCAAGATCACAGATCTTGTCTACCTGAGCGATATCTCCGTCCATAGAGAAAACTCCGTCAGTTGCAATAAGACGATATTTTGCATTTCTTACTTCATCAGATTTGAGTTTTTCTTCCAGGTCATTCATATTATCATGCAAATAAATGAAACGTTTAGCTTTGCATAATCTTACACCATCAATTATTGAAGCATGATTTAAAGCATCAGCCAAGATTGCACAATCTGCATCTAGTATTTGCTCAAAAACTCCACCATTTGCATCAAAGCACGATGAATAAAGAATTGTATCTTCAGTGCCAAGGAACCTGGAAATCTTTGCTTCCAGTTCTTTATGTTGTTCTTGTGTGCCGCAAATGAAGCGAACAGAGGACATTCCATATCCCCAGCGTTTCAATGCTTCTTTTGCACCTTTTAATACTCTTGGATGATTAGCTAATCCCAGATAATTATTCATGCAGAAATTCAGGACTTTTTTACCATTGACTTCAATCTCAGCTCCTTGCTTTGACTGGATAATACGTTCTTCTTTATATAGACCAGCTTCTCTTATCTTTTTCAATTCTTCAGTAAGATTTTGTTTGATTTTTCCGTACATATAACTCCTTCCATATCTAAGGGTAAGAAAATTTTTCGCCAACTTTAAATTTTTGTTACTTTTGTCAAGTTTTTGTTAAAGTGATGTAAAAAAAGTTAACACTTGACAAAATGCAATTTATGAATATCCTATTAATAGAAGGAGTTTTATGAGAATCTTTATCTTGTTCTTGTATATTTTTTCATATTTCAATCTTTTATTTTCCTGGGAGAGATATTATGGAAGAGAAGATTGTGAAAGAGGTTTCATGATAAAGAAAACCAGGGATAATAATTTTATTATCTGTGGTGGAAGAGATATGAATGTTCAGCAAACTTCTTATATTTACCTTATAAAGACAGACTATTCAGGCAATATAATCTGGGAAAGATTCAATGGTGACATCAAGAATTATGGTACTGCATTTGATTTTACAAAAGATGATGGATTGATAATAGCTGGTTATGGATATATTAATGGTTTTCAGAAAGCAGTCTTGGCAAGAACAGATATGGAAGGGCAGAGATTATGGGAAAAATTCATTGGTGGAGACAGTCAGTCTAATTATGGAAAATCAGCATTTGAAACTGATGATGATGGATTTGTTCTTTTCTGTCAGCTGAATAATGTTCCTAATATCATAAAAACTGATTCCCTGGGCAATATATTATGGCAGAAAACATATAATCAAGACTATTTTTTTGAAAATGCAATCAAGGTTGATGATAGAAGTTATATTATATGTGGTATGAGTTACAATTCTTCATCCGAAGATGATGTAATGTTAATGAAAGTTGATGCCGAGGGATATGTAATATGGGAGGAAACTTATACTGCTGAATTGGATCAGAAAGGTTTCTGCTTATTCAAGACTTCTGACAACAAAATCATGGTTGTTGGAAGTAATAACAAGAATTCATCCATAGATGATTATTATATTTTGAAAACAGATGAATCAGGCAACAAGATCTGGGATAGAACCTGGGGTGGAAATGACATAGATGTACTTACTTCTATCAAAGAAATGCAGGATGCGACATTTGCGATTACAGGATTCACCAAATCAAGTGGAGCAGGTCTCAATGACATGTACATAGCCAGGATTGACAGTGCTGGAAACACTCTATGGGAAGCAACTTATGGAAGATCCATGCAGGAGAAAGGTCTCTGGCTTGAGATTAGTGATAGCAATGAAATATTTGCTGTAGGATATACTACTTCTTATGGAAATGGTGCAAATGATATTTATCTTGTAAAGGTAGAGGAAAATGGTTTTAAATATGATTCAAGAATCCCCCCAAAAAAAGAAATGCATTTAACAACATATCCCAATCCTGCTTCAAATTATTTGCAGATTTCCTTTTTTCTTGAGAAAAAATCATTTATTGGATTGAGTATATATGACATTTTGGGAAGAAAGATTGCAGAACTTGAAAATGGCATCAGGAAACAAGGCAGGAATTTTGTTAACTGGAATTTCAAGAGAGACTTTCCAAGCCTGAAAAACGGTATATATTATTGCAGATTGATAATAAATAAGGATTATTCAAGAACTATTCCCATAACAATAATAAAATAGTCAAAGCCCTCAAAAAATATTTGACAGAAACTATCTATCAATGAACTTTGTTACTGCTTTAGGCTGGTACATGGAGTTTAATAGGGAATCCTGTGAAAATCAGGAGCAGTCCCCGCTTCTGTAATCAGAACGAAACTCAATATTACCACTGCCTTATATTAAGGTGGGAAGGATTGAGAAGTAGGTAGCTGTAAGCCAGAAGACCTGCCATTTTAAAGTCATGTTTAACCTTTTTTCCTTCGGGTGCAAAGGAATGGGCAACCTGTTTTGAACCCTGTTCACCCGAATCAGGGTTTTTTGTTTGTTGCCTTTGAAAGGAGTGATGCTCAATTTTTTATGTCTGATGTGTAATATCTAATTATGGAAAGGAAAATGTAATGACTAAGTTAAAGGCAACAGCAGTAATATTATCATTATTATTTGTCTTGTTTTCAATTTCATGTGAAGATGATACAACTGATAATAGTACTGGAAGCGGAACGGGAACGGGAACTGGTACTGGTACAGGTACTGGCAGCAATATCAATTTGGTAATAAATGTCGATGGCCTGAGCAATACCTGCAGCATTTATAATATAGAGAATGGTACTTCTAGCAAGGAAGTATGGCAGACAGGTGAAGCACCCAATGATTTGACAGCTTATAATGACAAAGCATATATAATTTCATCATTGTCAAATTCCCTGCAGATAGCGGATTTGAAGGCGAACAAAATTATCAAGACTGTAAATCTGGGAGGGAATACAAATCCATATTATATAATATCTGATGAAGACGGGAATTTCTTTATTTCAATGTGGCTTACTAACGAAGTATGCGTTACCAATGAAAATGGTGATATAACAAGGAGAATCCCAGTTGATAAAACACCTCAGGGGCTTTCACTGGCAGCAAACAGGCTTTTTGTGTCATGCATATCATATGATATGTCAACATATTCATATGGGCAAGGATATCTGGATATTTTTGATACATCTACTTTCAGTCTTGTAAAAAAGATGGAGACTCCTGTTAATCCATCAGACCTTGCAACAGATGAAAATAACAGGATATTTGTCTTATGCAGTGGCGATTACGTAAGTAATTTTGGGAAAGTATTGTTTGTTGCTGCAAATAGTGGCTCAATTGAGAAGACAGTTGATGTTGGAGGAAGCCCTGGTGTAATTGTTTATGACGGCTCAGGCAGGATTTATCTTGCTGACATGATGGGTGGCGGGGATGGAGCAATTTATGTAATTAACAGCAATTCAGGTGAAATAATAAATGGTACTTCAAATCCTCTCAAGCCATGTACTCAACCAATGGGGCTTGCATTTGATATTGATACCAATACTCTATTCGTTAGCAGTTTTGATAAAAACAAGATATATCTGGTAAATCCATCAAGCGGAAATTCAGACAGGAACTATTCTACTGGTGAAGGTCCATTAGCTATATTTGTCTACAGATCAAGCAAAACTGGTAAAGCATTTTACAGTAAATTCAAGATATAAGAAAGCAGGAGGGTAAGCCGAATTCTGTCTAGAACAGCTATTTCTCTAAGCGGTTTACCCGAGCTTTTTCGAACAGGGCATTCTGGCTCTGCTTAACCTTGCTTCAGAAGGGGTTTTCTAGCCACAATGTTACCAATTGTGCTGGTGCGCTCTTACCGCACCTTCTCACCCTTACTGGTTTCCCAGCGGTTTGTTTTCTTCTGCACTTTCCGTCGCTTTACGCGCCCGGGAATTACCCGGCTTCTTGCCCTTGTGAAGTTCGGACTTTCCTCAAATCCTTTTTGGGATTTGCAAGCTGTCTTTCCCTCCTGCATCACCATTATATTATTTAATGACTATTTTTGTCAACAGTCCAATTGCAACCCCTCTTCTCATGCAGCTTTGCATGAGAAACTGAGGTATTGAGGGGGGGGAGAGAGATAAGGATATTTATATAATTATTCCTTGAAAATAATTATATGCAAAT
>JAFGND010000072.1 GCA_016927185.1 Candidatus Coatesiibacteriota bacterium | reverse complement strand
GATAAAAAGGGAATTGTTTTATTAAGAAAGGCAATATTAGATTTCAATCCTGATATAATTCATACTCATTCTTATAGAGATAATTTTTATGGCAGAATAGCAAGCAAGAATTTAGCCAGAATCAAGAGATTTACAACTCTTCATCTCCCATTATCATCAAATTTCCTGATGCCTTTTTATAAAAGATCTTTTTATCAGTTTATTGACAACATGACAAATTATCTCGTAGATGGTTTTATAGCAGTATCTCATGATATGAAAAAAGCCTTATTGAGACAGCATATTGATAGCAGGAAAATAAGAGTAATTCAGAATGGACTGGACTACAAATCATTCGAAAAGCAAGGTGATAACAGTTCAAGATTAAGGGAAGAATGGGGATTGAAGCTCAATCAGATAGTAATTGGATGTATAGGGAGATTAACAATACAAAAAGGGCAAGAATTTCTTATAAAAGCATGCTCCATTTTAAAAAACAAATATCCGGGCATCAAACTTATCTTGATTGGTAATGGTGTATTGAAAGAACAATACAAGAAGCTGGCAATTGAAGAGGGGGTGGATTTGCTTTTGCTTGAATTCAGAAGAGATATCAGAAGTTGCCTGAAAGCAATGGATGTTTTTGTTCTGCCTTCAATAGATGAGGGGCTTCCTATAACATTGCTTGAAGCGGCTGAAGCAGAAATTCCAGTTGTTGCGACAAAAGTTGGAGGAGTGCCTGAATTTCTGAGAGATAATAGCGATGCTTTATTGATAGAATCAGGAAATCCTGTAAAGATAGCTGATGCCATTGATTTCATTTTGACTCATAAAAATCAGGCAAGTAATATGGTAAAATCTGCAAGAAAGCGCTTAATAGAAGATTTTTCTATTGAAAAAACAGCAAGCAAATACATAGATTTTTATAAGGAAGTATTAGAGCGATGAAAATGAAAAACATGATAGATATCCTGCATGAAGGCATACTTCTTTTTGATGGAGCTATGGGTTCACTATTGATTTCTTCAGGGATATCTTTTTCAGTTCCCGAAGAAGTAAATCTATTAAAACCATCAATATTAGAAGATATTGCTGCTGTTTATACTGAAAATGGTTCGATAATTGTTGAAACAAATACATTCGGAGCATCATCTCATAAACTCAGACAATTCAACCTTGAAAATAAACTGACTGATATAATTATCTCAGCAGTAGAATTTGCAAGAAAAGGAGCAAGGGACAGAGCTTTTGTTTTTGGTAGTATAGGTCCTACTGGACTCCTCCCTGAACCCTTGGGAGATCATACTTTCAAGGATATGCTGAATGAATTCAGAGTAATCATAAATAATTTTAAAATTGCAGGAGCTGATGGTGTAATAATTGAAACAATGAGTCATTTGAAGGAAGTTCAGGCTGCAATGCTTGCATCAAGAGAACACAAGATGCCCTTCTTCGTCCAGATTACACTTGAAGAAAACGGGAGAACTTTGCATGGCTTCTCCCCTTCAGTTTTTGCTGATTTAGCTCTGAAAAATGGTGCAATTGGTCTTGGATTCAATTGTTCTTTAGGTCCTGATGGATTTCTAAAACCTCTTCAGGAAATCTCAACCATATCCTTGCCAATTGGCATACAGGCAAATGCTGGGCTACCAATATGGAAATCTGGTAATTTCAAATATACACTGAATCCTGGGGAATATGCAGAAAAATGCAGGCCTCTCCTTGATAATGGTTTGAATTATATAGGTGGATGTTGTGGAACAACCCCAGAGCATATAAGAGAATTAGCCAAAATTATCAAGGAATATAAAGCAAGAAGCATTCCGGAAAGAAGTAATAGTGTTGTTATAAGCAGCGGTTTCAGTCATGTAAAAATAGGAACAGGGTTACCAATAAAAATAATAGGAGAAAGAATAAATCCTACTGCCAAAAAGAACCTTACTGAAGCAATACTTAACAATGATTGGGGATTTATAATCAGGGAAGCAAAAATACAAATAGATGCAAATGCTTCAATAATAGACATTAATATAGGAATTCCTGATATTGATGAAGCAGAAAAAATGAGAAACATCTTGCTGAAGCTGGAACCTAATATTAGAGCTCCGTTCTCTATTGATACAGGGAAACCTGAAACAATGAAAGAAGCTCTCTATTTAATCACAGGATCTCCATTAATTAACAGTATTTCGGGGAAAAGCGAGGATTTGGAAAAGAAACTTTCATTAATAGCTGAAATGAGATCTCCATTTATAGCATTACCATTGGATGATAAAGGGATACCAGAAACCTCTACTGGCAGAATCAAGATATTGGAGAAGATAATAAAAGCTATGCTTGATAAAGGATTGAGTACTGACTTCATGCTTGCTGATGGTTTAGTAATGGCTTTAATAAGCAATCAGGAAAATATCATGGAGACACTTGAAACAATAAGAAAAGCAAAAAATGATTTAGAATTGAATACTGTCCTTGGAATAAGCAATATCTCATATGGTCTTCCTGCAAGGAAATATCTGAATTCAGCTTTTATGGCTATGGCTGCAGAAGCTGGTTTAGATGCAGTTATTGCAAATCCCCTTTCTGAAGAAATGAACTGGATTATAAAATCATCTGATGTACTTACTGGAAGAGACGCTGAAATTAAGAACTATATCTCTTTATACTCCACTAAAATTGCCAAGCCTGCAATAATAATAAAGAAAGATGAAGAAGAAAGTCCAGAAGATGTTATAAATGATATGATATTTAACGGATTAGATATTTCAATAAAATCCACGATAAAAAGATATATTGATAAAAGAATTGATCCCTTGAATATACTGAATGATTATCTTCTTCCTTCAATAAGGCTTGTAGGTATAAGTTATGAAAAAGGAGAAATATATCTGCCTCAATTAATGTTATCGGCAAAAGCAATGGAATCAGCTCTTGAAATCCTTAAACCTGTATTAAGTGAAAAAATAGCAAAATCCTCCAAAAAGAGCAATGACATTAAAATAATCCTTGCTACCGTAAAAGGGGATATTCACGATATAGGGAAAAACCTTGTCGGTACTTTGCTTAGGTCCTTTGGTCATGAAGTTATTGACCTCGGGAAAGATGTGGATGCAGAAAGAATTGTGAATGAGGCAGGAGAGAATGAAGCACATATCATTGGTTTATCAGCACTTATGACTACAACAGTAAATGAAATGGAAAAGGTTGTTGAAATAAAAAACAGGAAAAACATAAATAGCTTGATCATTGTCGGTGGAGCTGTAGTAACTGAGCAATTTGCCCAAAAAATCGGAGCTGATGGTTATGGGAAGGATGCTCTTTCAGCAGTCAGCTTTGTAGAAAAAAAATTCTCATCATGACACTTTATGTTTTTTATTGACAATAAGTTAATCAAATCTATTAATTAGTTCAATGAGTGATATAAGTAAAATCAAATCGCTGGAAGCCAAAGGCAAATATCTGAAAGCAGCTGCTCTTTATGAGAAAAATGGCTTAAATAGAGAAGCAGTAATAGCTTATGTCAAAGGCAAGAAAGTGGATTTGGCTCTTTCCATTCTTGAAAAAGAAGAAGACCTTGATGCTTGTGGTGAAATATGCTCATCACTTGGGCTGGAAGATAAAATGATAGAATACTGGACAAAATCAGGAAACATAGAAAAGATAGAGAATTACTACAGAATAAGGGAAAACTGGGGTAAGGTTATTGAATATGCTACTCTTTGCGAAGACTGGATGACTGCAGCAAGAATAGCAGAACAAACTGGGGACTTTGAACTGGCAGCAAATTCATGGGAAAAGCTGAAAGAGTGGTCGCTTGCTGCTAATTGTCATGAAAAAGCAGGATTCTATGAGAAAGCTGCGAGGTGCTACATAAAAGCTAAACTTGAGCTGAATGCTCTTAATGCTTACAAAAAAGCAAACAATATGGAAAAATATGGCTTATTGCTTTTAAAATTCGGAAGAAAGTCCGAAGGCATTAAAATACTGAGAGATGGTAATCATCTTGAAGAACTTCTTGAGTATTTCAAGAAGCTGAATGATACAAAGAACCTTGTCAAACTGCTATATGAAATGCAGAGATGGGAAGAACTTGCAGAATTATCTTTGTCCAATAATAACATGAAATTGGCTGCTGAGGCTTATGAAAAGAAAGGAGACTTAGAGAAAGCAGCTGAATTATATGAAAAAGAAGGATATTACAGCAAAGCTGCTCAATTATATCTAGAAAGGAATAATCCTGAAAAAGCTTCAAGGCTTTATCTGGAAAGTAATGAATTCACGAAAGCTTTTGAGATTTTCGAGAAAGTCCAGGATTATCCTAATATGGCTCTATGCATGGAAAAGGAAGGGAATCTTGAGGAAGCAGCTGTATTATATGAAAAAAGTGGAAACAGGGAAAAAACTAAAGAATTGCTTTATAAATTGAAAAAACATGACAGATTAGCAAAATTACATGAGGAAGATAATGAATTCGATAAAGCACTTTATTTTTACAGACTTATAAATGATATTGATAATTCAGCAAGAATGCTTTTTCTTCTGGAAAGATTTGATGAAGCAGCGGGTTTATTCAAGTCATTAAAAGATTACCAGTCAGTTGCTAATTGCTATGAAATAATTGGCAGATATAAGGAAGCAGGTGATTTCTATCTTAAGGCAGATCTTCATCAGAAAGCAATAGATGTACTTGTAAAGGACAATGATCTGGAGAAAGCTGCAACAATAGCATTGATAATAGATGACAAGCAACAAGCTGCATTATTATATGAAAAAGCTGCATTATATGAAAAGGCAGCAGAACTACTAATCTTTCTCAATAAGTATGAAAAAGCTGGAGACCTCTATGCCTTGCAAAACAATTATAAATCAGCACTAGCTTGCTACAGACAAGCTGGATGTCCAAGAAAAGCAGCTGATACGCTTCTATCATTGAATAGATATGAAGAGGCAGGGACATTTTATTATCAGCAGCATCTTTTTCTAGAATCTGCAAATGCTTATTTGAAAGCCAGGCAATATACAAAAGCAGGAAAAGCATTCCTCAAGGCTGATCAAAAGGAAGATGCTGAGAAATCATTTATTTTAAGTGACGACAATGAAATATTAGCTGAGTTTTATTTCAAGAATAATGAATTCAGCAAAGCAGCCGAATATTTTATCAAATTGAATCAGTTTGAAACTGCTGGGGATGCATTTCTCAAATCAGGTGATTATCAGAAAGCTGCACAGTTGTTTGAAAAAGCAGAAAGCTTGTTAAGAGCTGCTCAATCATATGAGTTGGCAGGAGATTTCTTGAAAGCAGGCAAGATTTTCGAAAAAATAAATGAAATGGAAGCTGCTTCAATCTGCCACAAGAAAGCAGGAAACTGGCAATGGTTGATATCATTTCATGAAAAGAATGAGAACTGGGAAGAGCTTATCAATGATTTGAAAGAAAGCGGTACAGAAGTTGAGCAAGATGATTATTACAAAAGACTTGATATAAAAAAGGATGCAAGTTTTGAAGAAATAAAGGATGCTTATTTCAGGAAAATCAGAACCAGCAGTCCAGAAAGCAATCCCAATCAATTCCAGAAGATAAGAGAAGCGTATGAAACTCTCAGGGATAAAAAGAAAAGGCATGAATATGAGACAATGAGTGAATATGGATCGGAAATCTCTGTATATATAAAAGCTGGGATGAAGAATCTGGAAAGAGGTGATTTCTCAAAGTCTTCATATTTCTTCAACAAGGCACTTACTTTCTCTTCAGATCTTCCAGTACCACATCACCTGCTGGGACTTGCACTTTTATATGAAGGCAAGAACGAACAGGCATTGAAAGAGCTAAACAAGGCAGTCAAGATTGCACCTTTCGAGGTTATCTATAGAATTCACCTGGCTCAGGCATTCTTGAGCATGGAAAGATATGCTGAAGCTGAAGCAGCTTTTCTGGATGCATATAATCTTGATGCCAGGAATATGCAAACAATAACAGGGCTGTCAGATGTTTATGCATCCCAAAATGATTATGACAGAAGTATCGCTCTGATAGACCAGATTTTATCATCAAGAGATATAGAAGCATCTGAAAAAGCTGAATACCTTTTCAAGAAGCTTGATATTCTTATAGCAGCAAAAGCATTCGATAGAATTCCAGAAGCGGTGCAACAGGTTCTTTTGCTTCTGCCTGCTGAAAATTCTCTTCAGGAATATATATGCTATAGATTTGTGAAACTTACTGAAACCTTGATTTCAATCAAGATGTTCGTACTTGCAAATCAAATTCTTAATTCAGCAAAAACAATCTCCAATTCATCTTTGGAGATACATGAAACAATAAAAGAACATTCAGTATATTTAAGTTCGAGGATTGAAAGAGAAAAGATTTTGTTTGCATTAAGAGAGCAAAGTTCTAACTCTGCCTTCAGTCCAGCAGTTTTTAATCTATTGTTGACATTTTATCAGCAGATATATGATGAAATATCTATTGAAGAAGGAAAAAAGATGGTAGAGAATTATCTTAAGATGCTTTCAAGAGAAATAAAAGGAAATCCTGCATTAGTAAACAATTCTTTTATTAAAGTCAGGCAAACTTCAATTCTTCTTAGTATGAATCCGAATTTCTTCAATGAGTATTTCAAGGAACAGGAGGGATAATGGACTTTTTTGCAGGGATTGATCTTTCAAAATGGATGAAAAAATCTGTAAGGGATTTGCAAAAAGAAATTGAATTCCCTTATATCCACATTTATATACTTGGTGAGGAAATAAAACCTTTTGCAAAAACATCTAAACTCCCCTACCCTCTACTTGTTTATAGAATGGAAAATGAATATAAATCATCTCTTCTTGAGTGCTTTCCAGTATGGAGAGATAGCGAAACATGCCCATTCGACAGAACAGAGAGTGAGGAAGAAAGATATGGTCCTGATCATGAATGCCCTCCAGGTAATTATTTCCTTCATGCCAACTTCAAACCCGCTCCTCAAACAGAAGACTATCTGGTGATTTCGGAAGGCAGATTCAGTGGATCCATGAATGAAGAGGAGATAACCTGGGGCAATTATACACGAACAGGGATATGCATACATCCAAAAAGAAACCGAAGCACTATGGGATGCCTTACTATGAATGATCAGGATTTCATTAATTTAAGAGCAACTATAGGAAGTCTTCTTGAAGAAAGCAGGATTCTGGTAACTGTTCAAAATCGTCACTTGAGATTAGATGAAGATAGAAAAGCTTATTTAATAGGCATAAGAGGAAATGGAATGAAACCGCTTGCCTATCTCTTAAACGGAGATAAATGGCATGTTTCCGGCTCAGATAGATATTTTGACATGAATCCTCAATCAAGCGAAATCGCTGAATTCAAGGAAGATGGCATTGAAATATTCCATCAGGATGGATCTTGCATTGACTATACATTGAGCAGGATTGTATATAGCGTTGCTGTAGAAGACAATATACCGGATTTGAAAAAAGCAAGGGAATTGGGACTTCATATAATGAAGCGTTCCAATCAATTAGCATCTTTTGCCAATCAACATTCTTGTGTAGCTGTTGCTGGAACTGCCGGGAAGACAACAGTGACTATTCTTGCGGCTCAATTGCTTCAAGTCTGGGCTGAAGAGCTTGAATCACCACTTCCATTCGTCTATTCAGGTGCATATCCAAGAAATTTCGAGACAGACTGGTCAAATTTGAATAATGAGGATTCAGTTGCTGTAATAGAAACTGATGAACATGATGGCAGCCTGCTTGAAATCTTCCCCAATTATATAGTTCTTACAAATATTGCAAAGGATCATTCCGAATGCGTAGAAACGCAGAAGCTTTTCCAGAAATTCGTAAATCAACTGAGACCACAGGGTTGGGTTGTCTATAATGGTGAAGACAAATATATAAGAGAGCTTAACTTCCCGAGAAACCGTTCCCTCTCTTTTGGTTTTGAAGGAGATTTCAATATCAAGGGAAATATGCAGAATGATGGTTTGCATATCTCATTTAACAACAAGGAGATATTAATATTGAATAATCAGAATATGCTGGCAAACCGTTTCACAAATGAAAACCTGCTTGCTACAGTTACACTGGGACTTGCTGTTGGTATTCCTCCTTCAACAATTGAGGTTCTCAATGAAGCATCATTTCCTGCATTGAGATTTGAGAAATACGCAAGAGGAAAGAACTGGGAGCTTTTCCTTGATTTCGCTCATAATCCATATGAGATAAAATCAGTTCTTATGGCATGCAAGGAAATGGGAAAGAGAACAATAGCAGTCTGGCAGCCAACAGGTTACAATCCACTAAAGCTTTTCCGGGAAGAACTTGAAGATATTCTCATGCAACACAAGAAACCCGAGGATATTATCTTTCTGACTGAAGTGTTTTATGCTGGGGGAACTGTAGAAAAGACAGTCACTTCCGAAGATATAATAAATGAGATAAAAATGAAGCAAGGCTCAAACATTGAATATTGCACTAAAAATCTGCTGATTGACAAGATAAAAGCGATAGTTCAACCTAATGACTTGATAATTTTAATGGGGGCAAGAGATATTCATGATATAGCAAAAGAACTTGCTTCAGGATTGAAACTTAAACTCGGTTAAGTTAAGTCTTTGAGATAGAAACGAATAGCGTTTCTCAGTAGAAGTATTTTTTATTGCCATTTCAAGTGCCTGCTGTTGCCCAATAATAACAACAAGCTCCTTTGCCCTTGTGAAGGCTGTATACAAAAGATTCTTCTGCAACATCATGTAATGCTCTGTAAACAAAGGAATTACAACGCAGCGAAACTCAGAACCTTGTGATTTGTGAATTGAACAGGCATAAGCAAGACTTATCTCATCCAGCTCTTCAAAAACATAAGGTATGATCCGCTCTTCAAAATTGATGAAGATCTTTCTTTCTTCTTCATCTACATCAGAGATTATCCCCATATCACCATTGAATACACCTTTATCGTAATTATTCCTCAGCTGGATAATTTTATCTCCTATTCTAAGTCCATAAGGAATCTTGAAATTTTCTTCTTCCTTAACAGGATTGAGATTATTCTGGAGAGCAATATTGAGTGATTCTATACCAACAATCCCCTTATGCTGGGGAGAAAGTACCTGTATCTCGGAAGCAGAAAAGCCGTATTTATTTGGCAATCTTCTATTTACAAGATCAACAATAGCAGGAAGTGCTCTTTCTGGTTTATCTTCATTCAAGAAAAAGACAGTATCTTCCTTTTTGTTATTGAAAAGAGGGATAGTTCCATTTTTTATTTTATGAGCAGTACTGACAATTGTTCCATCACTTTTCTGTCTGAATATTTTCCTTAAATAGACAGTTCCTATTTTCTTCCATGAGATGAGATCACGAAGAACCTGTCCTGCACCAACACTTGGCAGCTGGTCAACATCACCAATAAAGAGCAGATGCGATTTATCTGGCACGGCAAGAACAAGGGCACAAAGAAGTTGAAGATCAATCATTGATGTCTCATCTACTATTATGAAATCAAAAGGCATTGCATTGCTTTCATTATAAATAAAAGTAGCCTTTTGTGGATCCCACCCCAGTGCTCTGTGAATGGTTTTTGCCTGATAGGAAGTAGTTTCGGAAAGCCTTTTTGCTGCCCTGCCTGTTGGTGATGTTAACAGGAATTTCACCTTGTTCTGCAGCAGAATTGAAACAAGCACTTTCATTATAGTTGTCTTACCTACCCCAGGTCCTCCTGAAATAACTGATATCTTGTTATTCAAAGAATTGCTCAGGGCATGTTTCTGCTCTTCAGTCAAAGATATTGATACTCTTCTCTGGGCATAGATTATTTCATCATCTATTCTCATTCTGGGCAGATTATTGTCAGAAATCAATATTTCATGAAGTCTTGTTACTGCTTTTATTTCTGAGCTGAAAAGCTTGCTTGAATATATATAGAATGTATTATTTATTTCATCGCTTACTATGGTTCCACATCCCAGTTCTTCATCAAATGCTTTCAGAAGAACTTCCTCAGGAATCCTTAGCCTTGTTTCAACTCTCTTTATCAAATCGTCTTTTGGATAGCAAGTATGTCCTTCCTGTGAAATAGAGGAAAGCATATATTTTAATGCTGCTTTTGCCCTTCTTATATCATTCTCATGAAAACCAAGCAGCTTTGCTACTTTATCAGTCTTGATGAAACCGAATCCCCATATTTCATCTGCAAGCCTGTAAGGATCTTCCTTGATATACTGCACAGTCTTTTCCTTGTATTTTTCCAGAATCCTGTATGAACCAGAAAGACCGATTTCAAGACTGGCAAGGAAAGTCATTATTTGAGCAGTTTCTTTTTGTTTCTGAAAGGATCTTTTTATCAACTCCAGCCTTTTCTTACCTATCCCCTCCACTTCCATCAATCGCTC
>JAFGND010000071.1 GCA_016927185.1 Candidatus Coatesiibacteriota bacterium | reverse complement strand
TAATTGATTTACCGTTTGCAATAAAACGCTAAGTCAAGGAAAGGTCTGGACTTATAAATCCAAACTGAGGCTCCCTGAAAAGAGCTTGTGATAAGATTCCGCAGAGTGCAAGGCAAAATTCTCTGCATGATAAACCGAAAACGCAGGGATAGAAATGATATCCCTGCACAATTAAAATGACATTTGCATTTTAATATTGAAAAAATAAACAGGAAAAAAAAGTATGGTTAATGAATTAAGCATTAATACTCGAAAACATAAACAAGATAAAATTCAAGAAAGGAGTTCTATGAAAAAGCAAAAGAAAAGAGTCTTGATTACATCCATTATTCTTGTCCTTGCAATTACATTGTTATCAATCAATTGCGGAGATGAAGATGAGAGCAATAATGATACCGGTTCAGGAAACTGGATTCCTTTGACTAACGGTAGCACATGGACTTATAAAGGCGATTTTACCAATGAATTAGGAATGCAGGTTTTTGTTGTA
Source organism: Candidatus Coatesiibacteriota bacterium (assembly GCA_016927185.1). Lineage (GTDB taxonomy): Bacteria > JAFGND01 > JAFGND01 > JAFGND01 > JAFGND01 > JAFGND01. The sequence goes on along the minus strand of JAFGND010000071.1, from coordinate 134,115 downwards.
GAAAAAATAGTTATAGTTGGGGATACAACGGTTTCCGGGGATGGTACATATAAAAGCATAATTGATTCAATAACTTATACTCTTAAGAGCAGTTTTATAGATTCAACATGGACTGAAGTTACAAGAGAGTACCTTGGAAAAACAAGCACTTTCTATAAATCTGGCATTCCTAAAATGGGTGGAATCACATGGTATGACATTTTGAAAATACCTGCAAAAGTGGGAGATACATGGCAACCAGATCCAGCAGATACAACCTCCTATGCTAAAACTGAGGCATTCGAGGATGTTAAGATTGACTCATTGAACAAGACATTCACGAACTGCGTCAAAGTGAAGTCTTATGAACTTGATGAACAATCCTTAGATTATAAAACTCAATACGCATGGTTTGCAGATGGAGTAGGTTTGATAAAATCAACAGTAGAAAGTCCTACTGCAAGTTTTACAATGCAGCTTACTTCTTATACTATAAAGTGACAGAAAAACTCCCTGTTATTCAGGGAGTTGTCCATTTCGGGATCCCGTTCTTGAGGAAAAATCGTATTATATTCCGCATGTGATAATAAGTCATTTTATTGAAACAACCTTTTGCGCTCTCCCTGTGATACTGATGAATTACAACAACATCAGGATTGAAAAAAATCTTCTTGCCTGCCTTCCTTACTCTGAAGCACAGGTCTATATCCTCATAATATAGAGGATCAAATTTTTCATCAAATCCTCCAATGGAAAGGAAGAATTCATGGTTTGCAAGCAAAAACGCACCTAATGCCCAGTCAATTTCCCGCTCTGAACTTCTGTCCCAATCTGAAATGAGATATTTTCTTGAAACTGGATTGTCAGGAACCAGTTTGTCTAAACCCATGTATCTCAATAATATGGCAGACGGTCTTGGAAAGCGCCTTGCTGTGTACTGCAGCGAATTATCTGGATTAACAAGCTTTGCAACGCTTATTCCTGCTTCATCGTGTTTTTCATGAAAGGAAATCATTTTGGATAAGCCATTGACAGGCAAGATAGTATCAGGATTCAGTACAAGAAAGTATTTCCCTTTTCCTTCCTTCAGTGCAAGATTATTGTTTGATGAAAAACCTGTTTTCTTTGCCTGCCTTATAATCCTGAACGAAGGAAAATTCTCCTTCACATATTCTGAAGTTCCGTCACTGGATGCATTATCAATGACAAACACTTCCAGATTCAGTCCTGTAGATGCTCCATCAATACCTGGCAAAAGCTTCTCTAAATGGTGCCTCTCATTAGTAGATATTATCGAGATAGTTAAATCCGTCATTCTATTTTGCAATATTCGGTATTATCTTGAATTTCATATCAAACTCCTTGCCATGTCCCTTGATTTTCATCCTGTAATTGTCAACAGGAAGTTTTTCAAGAGATACTTTGAATACAGAAGCTTTGCCAAGGTCAAATGGCAGCTCTGCTTCTTCTGCAGTAACTGTCTTTTTCATAGAATCTATTGCATTGCCATCTATTGTAACTTCATAATCACCAGATGGAGCAAGAATTGCTACCCTGAGAGACTCTCCATGCCTGAAAAGAGCAGATGGATTAGGGAAGAAACCTACTCCCTGAAGAAAGAATGCATCCTTCATTGTATGATTTTTGTCAGTTTTTATCTGCCACGCAACTGTCTCCTCTGCAAGATGATCAGTAAGGCTGACATAAACAATAGCTTCATTCTCTTGTGGTTCAACCCCTGTAATCAGAAAGATGGGCATATGAACAAAAGGCTTCTGAGAAATCTTCCCGGTCTTTCTGACATCTTTGGAAACAGTCAGATAGCGCAATTCTAGCCAGGCTTGTTTCTGATTCTCCTGCGTCTCTATTGTCTTGACAGATTCCCTTGGAGGATTTACAAACAGCATAAGTTTCTCATTCCATTGCACAAGCATTATATTTGCAGAAAGATGTTCCGCTTTAAGTGTTATCTTGGGATCATACAATGCTTCTGCTTCCTTGTAAGGAGGTTCTATTTCTTCCTTTATAAGTCTGAAATAGTTGGGGCCTTGCTGATGGAAATAAAACTCCATCTTTGGTTCCTTGTAAACCCAAATCAGATAATCACTATAAAGATCAAATTCCCTTTGCCTCTTTATATGATCCTCAATATTCTCTTCTCCCTGCCACATCCTGTCCTGCTTCTCAAGACCCTGGACATAATGCCTTTTTATTTCCTCATCAGGCTTACCATGCCTTATGAATATTCTACCCCTGTCAGTTCTCCATCCTTTCACCTTGGGACGTTTCACTTCAAAATATTTGTTTGCATATTCCACGCGTTTCTTTATCTCTTCCTTGAATTCGTTAATCTCTGTTGTTGGAACAGGATCTCTGTCTTTCCAGAACTTTTCTATCCATGCTTTCTGCTCATTTATAGGAAGAACAAGGAAGGTATCAAGCTCCTTCCCAGAAGAGATATAATAAATATTCATATACTCTTCCTTCATCGGTTCAGACAGTTTGTAATAGCGCTTGTCTATTCCGCAGCCAATCGATATCAATATTATCAAGATGAAAAGCAAATACTTCATATTACCTCCTCAATAACTTGCAGAAAAAATACCAGACAGATTCTTCCTGTCAAGTGATTTCAAAGATTTGCTTAATTTAGCCCAGCAAATGAGGGACTGAGGTATACACTGCAAAATTATGAAATATTGAAAAAGCAAGTCTTAATAAGCATCCATATACGGTTTATTATCATAAAAACTCATTGTTAGAAGTCCAGCGTCTATTTGTCATTAAAAGAAACAATATCCTTGCAAAAATGACTTGATATAAGTTTCTTGCCCCTATGCAAAGCAGGGATTTAAAGGCTGACATCAAGATAGATGAAGAAAGTTTAAAGACAATTCATGAAAGTTCCTTGAAAATAAGGAATGAAATATCAAAAGTCATTATTGGTCAGAACAAGATTATTGAACAACTATTGATAGCATTGCTTGCCAGAGGGCATTGCCTGTTGATAGGAGTACCAGGTCTTGGTAAGACGCTTCTGATAATGACTTTAGGCAAAATTCTTGATCTATCCTTCAACAGGATACAATTCACTCCGGATCTTATGCCTTCAGATATAATCGGGACAGAAATAATCCAGGAGGAGCCCGAGACAAGAAGAAGACAGCTTGTTTTTGTTAAAGGTCCTGTATTTTCATCGCTTATACTTGCGGATGAGATAAACAGGACACCCCCGAAAACGCAGGCAGCACTGCTACAGGCAATGCAGGAGTATCAGGTTACTGCTGCCGGTAAAACATATAACTTGCCTTTACCATTCTTTGTACTTGCAACACAGAACCCAATTGAGCAGGAAGGAACCTATCCCCTTCCTGAAGCTCAGCTTGACAGATTCATGTTTTCACTCAGACTAGATTACCCATCAAAAGCTGATGAGATGAAAATCGCTAACAAAACAACATCACCAGATGAGTATGATCTTTCAAAAATAATTACACCCAGACAAATAATTGAACTCCAGAATATCGTAAGATACGTTCCTGTCTCGGAAGTCGTTGTATCTTATGCGGTAGATATTGTCCAGTCTTTAAGACCTGGAAACCCTTCTTCACCTCAATTGGTAAAGAAGTATATCCGCTGGGGAGCCGGTACAAGAGCTTGCCAGTATCTTCTTCTTGCATCAAAAGTGAAAGCACTTCTCGATGGCAGGGCAACCCCAACCAGAGACGATATAGATGAATTCCTTGAGCCTGTTTTATCCCACAGGATAATAGTCAATTATGAGGCAGAAGCAGAAGGTAAAGATTCTATTGATATAATAAGGGAAATAAAAAAAATAGTTAAAAGGTAATATGGAAGAGAAGAATGCAGGAGAACAAGCATCTAAAAAAGAAAGCAATCCTTTGCTAGCCTGCATAATGTCTTGCATAGTAGCAGGACTTGGACAGATATACAACAGACAAATTGCTTTTGGAATAATAATTTTCGTGACATTCTATGGTACTTGCCTGATTGCATTCCTGCTTTACAAGAAACAAACATGGGGATTAGTGGTATTATGTCTGGTAATGCTTTCTATCTGGATCTTTTCTGCTATTAATGCATACCAGGATGCTAAAAAATCTAAAAGTAATAATTAGTATATAGAAAGATTAATCCCCAGAATTATTTCTGAGGATTAACTGTTAAAACTTATATCCGATTTTACGCAGGAAATCCTGTCTGTTTTTTATATCTTCTTGAGATTCAACGCCTTTTGGGTAAAAGCCATCAATCACTCCCAGAATGCCTGCTCCTTGCTCTGTTCTTGCTACAATTACTTGCAAAGGATTCGCAGTTGCACAATAAATATGGCATACCTCAGGGATTTGCTTGATCTGATTCAATATATTTATTGGATAAATATCTCCAAGAAACAGAATGAAAACATGCCCAGTAGAGAGAAGTTCAGCATTTTCCCTTGCCAGTTCTGTAAGGCTGTCATCCGTTCCCTCAGTTCTTATCAAGCAAGGTCCGCTTGCTTCAAGAAAAGCAAGTCCGAATTTGGCAGACGGATTCGTACAAATTATTGCTTCATATATATCTTCTACAGATTTTATGAAATGAGTCTGTCCAATAACAATATTCAGACCTTCAGGATTCCTTATTTCTACTATGCTTGTTTCCATGATTTACTATCTCTTCATTTCAAGACGCTTCTTGCAATAATCTATCATTTTGTCGCAATTCCTGACACCTGCATCTATCTTTATCTGATTATACAAGCCTCTTGCTCTCTGGAAAATCCCTATTGCTTCCTGAACTGTAGCTGCATTGAAAGGTTTGACCAGAGCTTTTGCTTTAGCAGATTCATACAAATCTGATGCCTGCTTGAATATCTTCTTTGCATCCCCGCCATCAGATGTGCCTGATTCAGTAACCTTTTTATAAAGCTCTCTGTATCTGTCATTCTTTGTTATGCCCATATAGGATTTGGCAAGTGAAGCTCCAGCAGTCTTATCCTGTGAAAATACTGACCTGAAGTGTTTATACCTTATATCATCCATTACGCCTGGAAAATCGCCTTTTATATTCTGAAGTGCAGATTGATAACAAGTTGCCGCCTGACTCCATTGACCTGTTCTGCTATAGCAATCACCCATCATGTAATTGATTCTCCAAAGCTGATCGGGTTTTGATTTTGTGAATTCCGGAAGTACTCTCTCCTGAAAGATCTTGGCTGCATCGTCAAACTTGCCTGTCTGGAAAAAACCAAAACCTACTGAATACCATATATCTACATCATCCGGATTTATTTTAACCAATGTATCAAGAATATCAGTAGCTTTTTTCTCCTCATTTTTCTTTTTATATAGTCTGTAAAGACTTATGTAGATATTCTTTTCCTTTGTCTTGTTGGCAACTGCTTTTTCATACATTTCAATTGCTTTTTCATCCTGTTTCATTTCCTCATAGGTCAGTCCCAAAGCGACAAGTAAGTTATCGTTTTTCGGATTCTTGTTAAGCATGTCAGTATAGAATTTGATTGCATCGTCATATTTATGTTGATCATAATAGACTCTTCCCAGTAACAGAATTGCATCCATGTTGTTAGGATCCATATCAACTACCTTCTTGAATTCAATCTCTGCATCTGCCAGGTTACCATCATCATAACACTGTTGCCCTCTGCTTATATATTCAGCACAGAAATTGCATTTCAGATCTTTCAATGCTGGATCGATTTTCTCTACCTGACTTCTTATCTCCTTTTCATCTCTTGATGTAATTGTTTCAATTTCCTTGAAAGCATTCATCATCTTTGTATATGTCATGAGAATAAGGATTTTATATTGACCCTCTTCCTGTCCTGGAGATACTCTTCCTGATATAATATATTCGACATCAAGTTTTTCTCCCAGCTTCTTTGCCTGTTCCTCTGTAATTTCAGATTTACCCCAGTCAACACCAACATTCTTTGCCTCATTCTGGGTTTTCTTCTGATCATAGACTTGCCAGCCCTTCTTGCTAAGGGCTTCCCTGAAATTGGTTGTAATCTCCTTGGTCATGTATACCAGGTCATGATTGTCCTGATCATCTGGAACGAATTGAATCAAAGCAATTTTCTCAGCTGCAAGAAATGTTGCTAACATTGCAATAATCAATGTTATTAATATAGAAGTACGCATTTTTGCCTCCTTTGGATCCAGAGTATCTATTTCAAGTATTTATCTATTTCAGCAGTTATTTTCGCCTTTTCTCCTTCAGCATCAGATGCATTAAAACCAATATGATTCCATACTGTTTTTCCTTCCTTGTCAAGCAGGAATAGTGCAGGAATTCCCTGAAATTCAAAACGCTTTTTTATCAATTGCTTATCCTTTCCAAACCAGAAAGTATAAGTAAAATTGTTTTTCTTTACATAATCAGCTGCAATATCAGGTTTATTATCCAGACTCACTCCTATCATTACAAAGTCCTTGCCTTCATATTGCTTTGAAATTGCCTGCATTGTTGGCATACCTGCTTTGCATGGTGGGCACCAGGTTGCCCAAAAATCTATTAAAACAACCTTTCCCTTAAGGTTATCCAGGTTAGCCGAATTTCCGTCAAGAGTTGTGAATGCTCCTTCTGTTGATTCTTCTTTTTTATCTGCTTCTTTTGTTCCTTCAGATTTCTTGCTTGAATCATCTGCTTGTTCCCCGCACGAGAAAAAGAGAAGAAGAAAAAGTAAACTCATGCTTTTAAGCAACTTCATTTTTTACCTCCCATGGATTTTCATATCACTTGGTGTCATGCCATTATTAATGCAATTTTTAGCAAGTAATTTCTAATTGCTTGACCTACTTGTTTATATTATTATATTCTGCAGCATGCATATTATTCCAAAAGAAAACTCATTGAGGTTTCTAATCCTGTTCAGTGGATTTCTCGGTTTTTCATCACAGATACTTTTGTTCAGGTTATTCATGGAAAATTTTGGGGGAATAGAGTTCGTCTTGATTTTTTCACTTGGAAGCTGGTTACTTGGTAATGCTTTGGGGAGTAAAATATTCAACGCTTTCTCTGGAAAAATAAAGCAATCACTCAAAACATACATAAATCTTCACTTGATATCAATTTTCATACTTCTATTTATTATTTTGACAATGTCCTTATTACCTTTCCTTGTAACTTCCCTCAGAGAAGGTTATTATCCATTTCTTTCAATATTGCTTTTTGTATTAGGTTTCCTCTTGCCATATTCATCAATCTTTGGAATGGAATTCGCTGCATTATGTAGATTAGAAAAACCTTATTTAGTCTATATTCTTGATGCAATCGGATCATTGATTGGAGCCCTTTTTTCTCTGGCTCTTCTTATTCCCCTTATAGAAAATACTATAATATTATCATTGCTGGGATTTCTATTGATATTACTAGTTCCTGCATTACGATTTTATAAAATAATGTCAGTAATAGCTTTACTAATACTAACAATCTCACTTATTATTGATCTTCCTGGGATACTTAGAAGCAAAATAATACATAATAGATTTCCACAAGCATCTCTCATAAAGCATACAGTTTCACATTACGGGAGTTATACACTATTGAATAATCAGGGAGAATATATCGTTTTGCATGATAATAATCCAACAAGACATATAGCTAACAAATATAATGCAGAAAGGTTAGCTCATATTCCTTTGATTTTCAACAAGAATCCCAGAAGAATACTTGTCCTGGAGGGTATGGGAACAGGAATTGAAGAACAATTATGTAAATATCCTGGTTTGCAAATTGATATATTAATAATTGATAAAAAATTGGGTGATCTATTCTCAAAATTCCTGCCTGAGAGCATTACCAATTGTTATAAAAACGATAAAGTGAATTTGATTATTTCAGATCCCAGAAATTATCTCAAGAAAACAAAAACCAAATATGATGTGATTATAAATCTATCAGGACAACCAATGAACCTGCAAAATAACAGATTATATACTGTTGAGTTTTTCCAGATAGCTCTTGAATCATTGAACAAAGAAGGTATCCTTGTATTTCCAATTACAGGCAGCTCAAGCTATTTCTCTAAATACCATATCAAGTATATTGCATCATTGAGAAAAACTGCTAAGCTAATTTTCAAGAATATCTCATACTGGGTTGATGATGAGATTTTTATCGTAGCAGGTAATGGCAGGATTTCTCAATCTGTAGAAGAAATAGTTGCCAACTGGCATCCAGAAATAGATAATAATGAATATATAATGAGGGAGAATATATCTGCATATATTAATGATATAAGAACAAATGAGCTTATTGGCAAATTGAACATGGAGAAAGGAGAAATAAACAGGGATAACAAGCCCGTAACTGTCCTTCTTGCTTCAATTTACTGGAATACTTTATGGGAAAATAATCTTTTCATAGAAAATACTATTCATGAACTAATTGGTAAAAAAATACTTGATTATTTAATGATTTGTCTTCTTTTAGTACTTTTTTTAATTTCACTAATCACTTTTAATCCAAATAGAGATTTCAATGTAATTGCTCTATTTACAATGGCTTGCATATCCTATGAATTGATTTTTATTCTACTATTCCAGAGTCTTCATGCAGCACTCTATTATTATATATCAGGTTTATATATAATTTTCATGCTCGGATTGATTACTGGAGGAATGATTAAGAATCTTGTAACACTTTCAATTAAAAGCAATTATCTCTTTTCAATAATGATTTTGATATTAATGGTATTTATGCTTGGTTTTTGTATAAGCAATATTTTGTCTGAATATATTTGGGGTAAAATTCTTATTGGATTACTTTTATTTCTTCTAGGAATATCTAATGGAAGCCTTTTCATTTCAGTTTCCCAAAATCACAGTGAAAAGACTGCGATAGTATGGACTTATGATTATCTCGGTTCAACAATTGGTGTTGTTCTATATACAATGAGCCTGATAACAGGTTTTTCTAATCTGGCAATGTATTTGCTTATCCTGAATATCCTGTTCTTGATAATCTGTATTATCAAGAAAAAATCCTGATTTGCCTGTAATATTCTCTTAATTTTTCGAATGTATAAACAAATAATCCTTTATTAATCAATATATTAAAGATAAATCCCATGATTACATATATGAAAATAGAAAGGACAAGCCCATTAATTGCTTCAGGCAAGGCTGGGATCTTTAAACTATTTTTCATGAAAATAGAAATTGTATTGAGAATTCTGAAACTAAAAATACCTTTATCCAATATCATCTTAATAAGATAGTAACTTATAGCTGTAGAAAGAGATGCTGCGATTAATGGTTTTAGAACCATCTTTATCCCTTCAAAGAGTGCCACATTCGCAAATTTAAAACTGTAATATAATGCTGCAATAAGAGATAAAACTTGAATACCTATCAAAACATTGCATATTTGAGTTAAATTCAATCCCATACCAAAATAAGTTAACAAAATGAAGACAAGCAATCCTTGCCCTCCTGAGATAAAACTTATGAATTCTGGCTTTCCCTTAGATCTGAAAACAGGACTTGATGTTGAAGCAATTGTTCTGATACAAAAAAGTAAGCTCAGAAGCTTTGCTATTGATATTGCAGGATAAAGCCTGGATTCATAGATAATTGGGATGAAGTATTCCACTGCAATAAATATGAAACCAGTTACAAATGATGTTAATGTGCAAATCAAGCCAATTGCCCTCAAATAAGCTTTTCTGTACTTCTCTATATCATCTTTTATCATGGAGAAAGTTGGAAACATTACAGACTCTATTTGATGATAAGGTTGTATTATTGGTTGATAGACCAGTGTCATCCCAACAGTAAAAATTCCTAGGGATCCGGAGCCAAGTATTTTCTGAATGAAACCTCTATCCATATTAACTGTCAGAAATGCAATAATCGCTGATAATACAATGTATTTACTATAAGAAAACATCTTTTTAGCGATTTCAGGATTAAATCTTATTCTAGGTTTATAACCTGCTATAAGCCAAAGAAATGTGATATTAAAGAATTCCACTATAACTAATGGTAATACAATACTCCATGCCCTGAATCCCATATATGCAAAACTTATTGATAGAACTGCTATCAGAAAAGCTCCAATAATTCTCTGATACATCAAATACTTGAATTTAAGTGTTTTATAAATATACAACCAAGGGACTGAAGCAAGTGAACCGAGAAAAATTTGAATTGATATCACTTTTATCATAGGTATGCTGAGAGGATCATTAAAGAAATTCCCTATTAATGTTGAACTGAAAAAAGCTCCAATGCAAAGAATAAGACTGAAACCAGCAATCAAGAAAAGGCTTGTATCAAGCATTTCATCAATTTTTTCATCAAAATAGATTACTGCCTGACCTAATCCCAGATCCCTGAATTTGGTGGCGAAATCTAGAACCAGTATAGCAAATGATGCAAGACCGATATCCGAATTGGCAAGAACACCGAACATGATAAGCCTTGCTATTGTTGTTAATCCTCTTTCTCCCAAAGTTGCCAGAAAATTAAAACCTATATTTTTTATTGTAATATTAGTTAGACTCAAAATCAGCTACTTCTTTACTTCTTCAGGCTTTATTTCAGATACCTGTTCCTGCTTTGGACTAGTTACTGCAGTTTTTATTGGAGTAGTTGTTTCCTGAGCTTTTCTTATTACTATCCTGAATCCTATAAATGCTGCTTTCAGGTTTTCATTAAAAAAACCCCTGTGAGCACATCTAAGCTCAAAATAACTACTTGACCATGAACCACCTCTTATTATCCTGTATATAGTCTTATCGGTTGGATCCTGAAATGGTACTCTGTATGTTGTTGAACACCATTCATATACATTTCCAGCCAAATCCATAACTCCATTTGCATTACAACCAAAGGGATATGAACCAACTGGGGCAATATATGGATAACCATCTCCTATTACATTCCTCAATGGTTTGAAATTTGCTCTCTCAAATCCTATTGAAGAATTGCCCCAGGGATAAAGTCTTCTATCTGATGATCTGGCAACTCTTTCCCACTCATCCTCCGTAGGTAAATCCCCTCCAGCCCATTTTGCATAAGCATCAGCATCATAGTAACTTACATTGATAACAGGATAATTCGGATTTTTCAGGAAATACCCTTGAAACCATGATATATCTGGATCCGCAGGATATTGTCTTTTTGTCTGATCACAAAACATTTTATATTGAGAATTAGTAACCTCATATTGATAAATCCAGAAATTCCCTGCTGTTGATTGCCTTCTTGGAAATTCCATCTTTAGCATCTCTTTGTCATAATCTCCTGATGTTGCTTTCAGGTAAAGATCCTCGAGAAAAGAGACTTCAGTTGAATCTGTTCCCATGGTAAATGTAGCTGATGGTATATAGACTATTTTTGCACCATCTTTTACATTAACATTACTCGCAGGACTGCATGTAAAAAACAAATATAAAACAAAACCATAGAAAATGCAAAATGACATATCGACTCCTTTTATCGCATGACAATTCTGAAACCAATATTTGAGCTTCTTGTTACAGGATATTCAGCAAATCTGGATTGTGCAGATAGCTGCTCCTTGTAAGATGAATAAGAACCTCCCTTAAGAACCTTCTTGAATGTCATCTTTTTTTCGTCTTTATCATAAAACCAGTCATCGCACCACTCAAAAGCATTTCCTGTCATGTCATAAATCCCATTCCTGTTTGCCCTGAAAGAACCAACAGGAGAAGTCCATTTGAAATTATCACAATGTTTTTCAAGAGTCCATCCAGGAAAAACATCCTTCAATTCCTGTCCCGCAATATTACCAAGATTTTCCAGATTTTCTTCGCTATTTCCCCAAATATATTTATTATTATAATCCACTTCTGAAGCAATCTCCCACTCCATTTCTGTAGGAAGCCTTCCTCCTGCCCAGCTAGCATAAGATTTTGCTTCCTGCCAGGTAATGTTTACTACTGGATACTTTGGGAAACTCTTCATATAATTATTAAGTTCCCATTTTGTATCATCTGGATCAGATGGATAATCCCTGTTTGTTTCATCACAAAATCTTGCAAACTGTTCATTTGTTACTTCATATTTATATATCCAGAATCCATTCAAGTTTCTTCTTTTGCCCATGATATCTATAAAGCTGGATGGAGTTATCCATATCAATTCTGCATTATCTTTCTTATTGATCCTGTCAGTTGGAATTGGCTGAAGCAATAAAACCATGGATAAATAAATAAGCATTTATACTCGGGATAAAAAAATACAGGTTTATGTCAAGATCAAGAAAAGCAAAACTTCAGACAGACACCTTTGTTATTACAAAACCATGAATTCATGGATTAAACTTGTCTGTTATTTCTCAAGCAAGTTTAAACTCCTTGCAAATTTGGTGCATTGTGAGGAATTTGGCAATTATCTGAAGCAACAGAAAAGTATTATTAAAAAGACAAACTTGATGTGTAATGAACAGCTGAAAGGAGACAAAATGAAACGAGATTTCCTGGCAATTCCTGATTTTACAAGAGAAGAATTGATAGAAACAATATATCTTGCAAAAGAATTGAAAATGCTCACAAAATTTGGGAAATGCCCTAAACCGCTTGAAGGAAAGTCAGTTGGTTTGATTTTCCACAAAGCAAGCCTTAGAACAAGAATTTCATTTGAAGTAGGAGTTGCACAATTAGGTGGAAATGCAATTTACATTACGGATAATGAAATAAAACTTGGACAGCGAGAGACAATACATGATGCAGCAATAGTCTTATCTCGCTATCTTGGAATGATAATGATAAGGACTTTCAATCATAATGATGTTGTTGAACTTGCTAAATATGCAACAGTTCCAGTGATTAATGGATTAACAGACCTTCTTCATCCATGTCAGGTAGTTTGCGATTTGCTGACTGTCCTTGAACACAAGGGACGTCTGGAAAACCTGAAAATTGCATATATTGGAGATGGTAATAATATGACTAACAGCTGGCTGAATGCTTCCAAACTTCTTAAATTAGACTTGAGAATTGGTACAGCAAGCAGTTGTGAGCCTGACAAGAATATTCTAAAAGAAGCAAAAAAGGCAGGAATGTCCAGGATAACACTTACTAATGATCCAAAAGAAGCTGTAAAAGATGCTGATGTAATCTATACTGATGTCTGGGCAAGCATGGGACAAAAAGATCAGATAGAGAAAAAAGAGAGACTGCTTAAGGCATTCCAGTTAAATGCAAAACTCTTAAAATATGCTAACGAGAATGCAATAGTAATGCATTGCCTTCCTGCTGAAAGAGGAAGGGAAATAACTGATGAGGTAATGGATGGAAAGCAATCCGTGGTTTTTGATGAAGCTGAGAACAGATTGCATGGGCAGAAAGCAATAATGATGAAGCTTCTTAATGTAATATAGAATTATATGACAGAGAACGGTGAAATAATATCACTTGATGATAAATCAATAAGGATAAAGATAGATCCTTCAGATAATTGTGAAAGCTGCAGCCAGAAGTGCAACTGCAAAATGCTTGAAGGCAAGAGGATACTCACTGTTTCCAGAAAAAAAATAAAAAACAGGAATTTAGAGATAGGAAAAAAAGTTAAGGTTGAGAGTATGGAATGGCAGACAATACTCTCAACCTTGCTTATCTTTGTTTTTCCTGTTGTCATTCTTGCATTAACTTATATTATTGTCTCGAGAAATGGGCTTAGCGAGGGGAAAACCATTCTTGTATCATTCATCTCGTTTACATTAACATTTCTCATACTTGCAATAATTGACAGAGCTGGATTTCTTAAATCACTAGAACCAGAAATAAAAATTGAGGATGTATAACAGGCAAAAAATCAATTCTCTTGACTTAAACAAGTGGAATCTTCCTTTTAACCTAAGCACTTGCTTAAAGGAGAAATGATGTTCAGAAAGATTATTATTCCAGCATTTTTCATGATACTGGCTTTCTTTTTGGAAACAACTGAAGCAAATGTTGCTCCTAACATAAATGATGTAACTGCTCAGGAACTTTCAAAAATAGCTCAAATACCTGTTGAAATTTCAATAAATATTATAAAATGGAGAAATGAACACGATGGTTTCAGAACATATCTGGATTTATGGAAAGTCTCAGGCATGGATATATCTACTTTCAACAAAGTCAATTCTTCAACATCCTTGTTCATTTCTAAAAAAGCAAGAAGTTTTTTCGGTCAGATAGAAAGGCTTCATGAAAGGTTGCTTGATGAAGATGGCCCAGGAACTGCAGCTGTTGATGTCTGGGAAAGTTATCTTATAACTCCTGTTGATGTTCATTCATTATCAATGGATGATTTACTGCAGTTTCAGGGAGTTTCATTAATAGATGCTGCTGTACTTTCAAAAACCGTAAAAGAACGCAAAGAAGAAGGTAGCAGGTTAAGTGGGTATTATACGATAAGAAGACTTGAAAATTTCTCTTCAAGCGGTTATTTTGGATTGAGACCTTTTATAAATATGTATGACAGCAAAAACAAATATGCATTTCATGGTGATGTAAGATCAGAACTGGATTTTACAACTTTAGACATGGTTGGTGATTCCTATACAAAGGATGAATGGATATCTTCACTGGAAGCTGCAATTGATGACATCAATACTGGATATCATAATTATGAAGGAACTGGAATTGATACTACCAGATTGAAGAAAAGACTGGAACAAGAGTTATCTATCCTTGATAAGTACAAATCCCAGGGAGTTCATAGTGACAGAGTGAGATTATTCATGGGTAATAATATAATTGCAGGAGTTGCACTAAGACATGAGCAGTTTGCAGAAAAGTATTACGATCTTTATAAAGGTTATGCTTCTGTACAGAACTACCCTTATCTCCATAAGCTTATAGTAGGAGATTACAGAGTGACCTTTGGTGAAGGATTGATAGTAGATAATACTGATGAGTATAGAGCTAGATCGGACTTCAGGACAAAAGGCATTTACGGAGATATCTCAAGTAACAGAGCTTTCTCCTTCAGAGGTGGAGCTGCTGAAATGAGGAATGATTTTGTATCACTGACTGCATTTGGTTCTATGCAGAAAAGAGCTGCATATGAAAACCAGGATGGAACTTACAGCCTTATGTACAATGATTACAGCATTATACCGGAAGAAGAAAAAGATGCAGTGAAGGAAACTGCTCTAGGGGGGCATTTATCTATGAATCTCGGCGAGTTAAACCCTCTTCCCTGGGGAACACAACTTGGTTTTACAATACTTAAAACCAAATATGACAAGATTTTTAATCCTCAAGAAGCTACATTTGATATACCAAATGATTCAGATTACATG
The DNA here is from genome assembly GCA_016927185.1 of Candidatus Coatesiibacteriota bacterium. Classification (GTDB taxonomy): domain Bacteria; phylum JAFGND01; class JAFGND01; order JAFGND01; family JAFGND01; genus JAFGND01. The sequence goes on along the minus strand of JAFGND010000071.1, from coordinate 118,848 downwards.
GACACAAAAACCTTTTCCACTTTAATGAAAGGTGACAAGAGAACTGTTATTGGGGGAGATTTCAGGACAATAATCGGTTTCTGGGGATTATCTGGAGAGATTGCTAGGCAGAGTGAGGGTGAAGGACTTGCTTATATGATAAAAAATTACTTCCAACACAGATTGGGGTATTTGTCAATTGCAAAGAGAAGATATGATCTTGCTTATGATAATCCATACAACAGGGGATTCTCTGAACATGCGAGATTTGAAGATACAATGTTCGAGAAGGACTATAGACTGAATGATCCTTTGATGTCTCTGATTCAGGATTATCCAACACCCAAACCTGAAGATGGATGGTATGCAGAGACAAGGATGAGACTTTCCAGGAATATTACTATTACAAGAGCTTACATGGACTTGTGGACTGATCTTGATACAGGCGGTACAGGATCACGTTTTCAGGGAGAAGTTGAATATAAACCTGTTCATCCACTGAGATTCAGGATAAGACACAAACATCAACAAAGAGAACTACCGAAAACAGGTAATTATTCAGAAAGTGTTACAGACGAGACTACTTTCAGCGTTTTTTCACCAGTATCAAGACAAGATTTCCTTGCAATCTCTACAAGATATGGAAGAGTTAAACTCATGGGAACTGAAAACACAGCTCTTCGAGAAAAGATGGAAGGCGGTTTCCTGAACAGCTATCTGAATCACAGATTCAATGAATCACTTTCATTGAAACTTGGAGTAACCTACTGGACGACAAATGGAATGTCCCAGTGGGAATTCGATGAAAGAGGTATTGATTTTCTTGATGGAAGAGGTTATAAAACCTACCTTGTTCTGATAAACAAGATAGGCAAAAACATGGATCTGAAAGGTTTCTATGCATATAAAAGATCGGTTTATGATCACAATAGTTTCATGTATAGACCGGATCCGCAAGATGAACTGATAGAACATCCAGGTTTTACGGATGTCAGAAGAGAACATGCTTTAGGATTTCAGCTTTATCTGCATTGGTAAGATCATTTGCTCTAAGAATACTTAACGGACCCGATAAAGAGGTTTCATTCCTTATTGGGGAAGGAGAATTCATTATCGGAAAAGAAGAAAATTCCAATATCATTATACATGACAATCAGTTATCAATAAAACATGCAAAAATTGTTTCTTCAGAAGCGGGATTGCTTATACTGGATCTAGGTTCTACCAGTGGCTCCTTTCTTAACGAGAAATTAATACAGTCCCCGAAGTTCCTTAAAAATGGAGATATTATAAGATTGGGTTCCACAAATCTGAAAGTGGAGATGCTCCCTTATGGAAAAACTGTTCCAGCCATAGGAGAAGTAAGAATATCAACAAAAGAACAGGAAGAAACCTTGTTCAAGATGGGAGACTACAAAATAACTCCTCTCAGAATGATTGTTCTTCTTTTTGCTACAATGATATTGATTTTCGGGGGAAGCATACTGGCTCTTTTTATGGGATTTATTTCAGGAGCAAAACATCCGAAAATAATAGCGATGGGAGCATTTCTGGCTGGAATTCCATTAATCCCTTATCTTTATATAATACATCTTCTGGATTACCACAGAAGAATTTCTTTTTTCTTTATAATTTCTACAATTGCATGGGGGGGAATTGCAGCTACAGGTGCTGCTTTATTTATAAACACTTTTTCAAGCCTTATGATTACAATATTCACTAAAACCTTATCTTCAAATCCGAATCTCCCCTCACTTCTTGTTATTTCAGGAGTAGCACCTATTGTAGAAGAATTCTTGAAAGGACTTGGTCTCATTTTCCTTTTTATATTTCTTAAGGATAAATTTGCGAATACTCTCGATGGTATACTATATGGACTTACTATTGGATTAGGTTTCGCTATAGTCGAGAATGGTATTTATTTCATAAACCTTGCTCAATCAAATGATTTGAATCTAAAAACAATTTTATTAGCAAAGTCCAATCTAGGTCAAATCTTTTATAGCAGAAGTCTATTCCTTGCAACTATATGTCATCCTGCATGGACTGGAATAATAGGTTTTTCCCTGGGAAGAATGAGGGAACTGCCAAAAGATAAATTAAGGTTTGTATACCCATTTATAGGCATTACTATTGCTGTTATGTTACATTCATTATGGAATGGAATAGGCTTTTTTGCAAAAACTGAAAGTATAAAAGAGGCAATTTCTATCCGCATTTTTTCAGCTGGTTTATTGGCAGGAGTACTGATAATTCTCCAGATTTACTGGGCACTATACAAGGAACAAAAAGTTGTTAAGGAATTCCTGTCAGATCTTGTTGATCCGACTATTGTTAATCGCGATGAACTGAAAAATCTAATCAAATTCGGAAGAGGATATATGCAGGGATTTAAAACACTTTTTTTTTCAGGATGGACAGCTTTTTACTTGACCAGAATTCTATATAGACTGCAAGTGAAACTAGCATTCAGAAAATGGATTTTGCATTTAAAGGATTCTCCTCTTGATGTGAAACTGAATGATCCTGAAACAAAGGAAATAATAAAATTGATAAGATTTTATAGAACAAGATTAGAAAGATAATGAAGAAACTTGAGTTTTATAAGATTATTGCAGAAAAGACATCAAATCCTATCTATATATGTGATAATCATGATAGAATTAATTTCGTAAATAAATCTGCTTCAGAAATATGGATAAACACAGAAAATGATATTTGTTATAAAAGGTTTTATCACCAAAACAAACCATGTTCATGGTGTCCAAGAAGCGACAGGAATGGAAATGGCATTTCATTAATACCTCCTCTTAACAGGTCTTTCAGGATAGAATCAATAAGACTTGATAATGAAAATAATGCATTTATATTGAATGAGATAACTGAAATAAACAATCTGATGAAGCGATTTGAAGAGATGAAATCAATACTTGAAGCTTCATCAGATCTTGTATTGCTATTTGATATGAGTGGGGAGATAGATTATGTAAACAGAACAGCAAATGAAATCCTTGCCAAGGGAAAAAACCTGATAGGAAAGAATATCCTGGAGTTCTTTGAACAGCATCAGCATGTAAATCTCTCCAGAATCATCCGCAAGTTATTCGAGACAAGTGAAATACAATTCGAAACTTCTTTCATTACCAAGGATAAGCAGATCATCCCTGTAGAAATAAATACAAATATCATTGATTACAGGGAACAAAAATGCATACTCTTTTTCGCAAGAGAAATAAAAGAGAGAAAAAAAAATGAAGAACAGCTAAGGAATTCAGAAGTTCTATTCAAGAATTTCTTTTATTCATCACCTATTGCCATGATAGCTTTCGATGAATTTGGAAATATAATAAGATTTAACAAAGCAGCAGAAGATCTTTATGGATTCAAGGCTGAAGAAATACTTAATAAGCCATTGTTAGAATCCATTTACAAACATTCAGATAGTGCTCTTTCCCTGATCTCAGAAGTCTTCTCTGGCAATCAAGTAAGAGATAAAGAAATAAACTGTCTGGACAGACTTGGAAGAACAAAATCCATTCTTGTAAATGAGTTTCCTATTAAAGACAAGGAAGGAGGGTTCATACTTGGCCTTTCTGCACAAATAGACATTACAGAAAGAAAAGAACTAGAACAGGAAATGCTTCTTCTTAAGCAGGCAATTCAAGCATCAAGAGATGGAGTGATAATATCGGATTTAAATGGCAGAATTATATTCACAAATCCTTCCCAGGAAAGTATATATGGTTATAACAGGAATGAACTTATCGGAAAACATATTCAGATATTCACTCCATCATCAGAAAATGAGGACGCTTTAAATCAGGTAATAACAAATCTTCAGAATAAAGGCAGCATCTCAGCTGAGCTGAAAGCCCAAAGAAAGAATGGAACGATATTTCCCATTCTTTTCAATGCTTCAGTTATTACTGATAATTATGGGGTTCCAAAAGGAATCATTGGTTTGACATATGATATAACTTCAGAAAAAGAGGCTACTGCAAAGATAGAAGCTTTAAGTAATCTCAACCAGGAAATAATAGACAACCTTGATACAGCTATCCATCTTGTAGACAAAGATGGATCCATTTTATTAACAAATCATAGACTGAATGAATTAGCTTATCCACTACTTTCTTCTGAACTGGTATCATCAAAAAATACAATAAATTCACTTACACCGGAAGCTTTTACAGAGGTAGAACAAGTTATAAAAAATATGGAACCATCTATAAAGGAATTTCTTGTAGATAGAAAAGAAGGTAATCTTTACCTGGAAATAAAAAGGTTTCCATTATTAGATAAAAATGGAAAAGTGGACAGGATTTTGTCAGTTATCAGGGATATTACAGCAGCCAAGAAAGGATTGAGATTAAGGCAAATGCTGAAGGTTGTACTTGATAATGCTTCTGAAAGCCTTCTACTTCTTGATACTAATAATAAAGTTATTTATGCAAATGCTTCTTTCTTGAGTAAATGTGGGTTCAGTGAGCAACCACTATCAATACAACTTGAAAGTCTTCTGGCATCATGGGAATCAAACAGATTCAAGAGCATTCTTGAACAGACAAACAAATCTGGTATCTGGACGGGAGATATATATATAACTTCCAGAAGCGGAGAGACATTTCCTACTCTTACTAGTTTCATCAGGCTGGGTTCGGAAAAAAGCAAGGAAGGAATGGGAGTTCTGTCTATTGATATAACCGAAACCAAAAAGCTGCAGCATAAATTGCAGAAGAGACTGGCATCAGAAAGAGAGCAGATAAACCAGGATAGATCATATTTACTATCTATTTCGCATGGTCTTCATACTAACATGAATACACTTTCAGGCTTTACGACTTTACTTGATGACCAAACACAAATAAATACAAAACAGAAGGAATACATCAGCTATATAAAGCATAGCAGTAAAAGACTTATGACATTGATCAACAATCTTGTCGGTTTTGTTGAGATTGAATCTCATGCCTTTTCATCCAAGAAGCAGACATTCAGAATCCTGAGTTTCTTCATAGAGAAATTGTCGTCTTTTAAAGATATTCTTGACAATTCAGGTATCTTGTTTCTTTATGATAGAAATGATGATCCTGAATTCTATGGCTCTACCGAGATTATATCTCTCATTTTCGAAAATCTAATTGAAACAGTTATAGATCTGGCAAAAGAACAAAAAATAAGGATAGAAATAACTACTATAGGCAAAACAGATGAAAACAGCAATTATCATATAGCAATGAAATTCATCCCCGAAAAACCTGTTTTCAAGCATCTAATGGATAATATCATTTCTGAAGATGAAAGGATATTTCCTGCTCTTTCAAATGAGAACCAAACATGGACAAGTTTGTTTCTTATTCAATCAATACTTCAGAATATTGGAGGGAAATTGAATTTCAAGGAAATAAATGATAATATAGTTCTCATCCTCTTACTAAGTTCAGACGATAAATATGAGATTCTTGGTGGAAGCAAATTAAAAAACCGAGATGAAAAGAAACTTATAGTATTGATTGTAGAGGACATTCCTGAGCATCAAGAAGAAATAATTGAAGCATATAAAGAAAAATGTACATTTATTAATGCAGAGACGGGTGGAAAAGCTTTACAAATAATTGAGGAAATCAAACCTGATCTGGTGCTTATAGATATATATCTTCCTGACATGAATGGTTTTGCAGTTGCAGAAAAAATCAGGGAATACGAATGGGGTAAACAAATACCTATTATTGGAATGTCTGCATACAGTTTTTCGAAGAACGAGGTTTCACTTATTGAAACTAATTTTGATCAGTTCATTGAAAAACCTATAACTAAAGACTTGTGGCGTAAAATCATAGAAAAATATAATCCTTAAGTAGGGGGAGAAATGTATATCAAAACCTTTTTATTAATATTGTTAGTATTGCTGCTTTCTTTTTCCTGCATCAAACTCAATAAACAGAAGCTAAAGGAAACAGTTGGAGATAATATTTACTCACAACTTGGCTTGCCAAATGATGAACCAAAAAAGAAAGAAGAACCACCTGATACTGCGACAAAAAAGAATGAACCACCTGATACAACCCAGAATTCAGAAAAAGTCAAGCTAACAGATGATGATGTTAAAATGCTGGTAAAGAAAAGCAATGCTAAATTAAACAAACTTGGAGTAATGAATCCAGAAGTAAAGGAATGGAAGATAAAAGGTGCACAAGGTTCAAGGGTAATACTTCTAATAACACTAGAGTATAAAGATCGAATCAAGAAAACAACATTAATATCACCTTTGAATTTCAGTTTTATTAATGCAGATAAGGAAGCCAAGAACTGGATAATAAATACCGTCTATAAATAGATTTTAAATTTTCTTATATAAGACTCATGTTTTATTGTTTATATTAGTTCCAGAATAATATCAATTTCAACGGATTGTAGTTGAATTTGAAGAAAATTCTCAGGATTTTTGGCAAGAAAACTCCCATTCCCACAATTACTGCATTCACACTTGTTATCAGAACAGCACCAGCCCCGAGATCCTTAGCTATTTGTATAAGTATATGTCTTTCAAGGCTATTACGTGTTGCATAATCAGCTATTGCTTCAAGTGCTGAATTGAACATTTCAGCAAATATAACTAATGTACATGCAATGCTTACAAGAACAAATTCAAGTGCACTTATCTTGAGAACAATTGAAAGAAATACCGCAATCAATCCCAGAAAAAACTGGAGTTTTGTACTTCTATCTTCTCTCATAGCATATCTAATCCCATTCAATGCATATTGGAATTTATTTACATAATATCGAAATCTTTTCATATTTGTTTTTTTCCTCTTTTCACAGAAGTCTATGTCTATTAATGAAATAAGGATATCCGAAACATCTTCTTGCTTTTTCTGCATATAATTGACATTCAAAAAATATGCCTGTAAAAGTAATCATAGTATCAGTAAGTTATTCCTATTGATATATCTATTATATTATTATACTCCCAGCCGTGCTCTTCCTGATCGACACTATCAGCTTTTATTGTATAAAGCATTGCTTTAGGTATTATTCTGGGAGTTACAGTAATGCCCTTTATCCATAGCCATCTGTAACCTATTTCTGCATAAGGACTTAAGCCTATCCCTGTAAATCTGTATTTTTCATCCGTTTTGCTTTCATCCTTAGCTTGATAATAACCATCTAGAGCTTCTATCAGACCTCCGCAACCAACAAAAGGTCCAGAAAACCTTGATAAGGGATAATATCTTATTCCAAAACCACCTCCAAAACCGGATACTTTGCCAAATCTGTCTTTTCCTGTAAGAGGATCTTTGTCAAAGATATTATCCTTCTCATCAGTAAAAACCTGTAAGGGGAAGTAAATCTCGCTTTTTCCATAAAGCAGAATTCTTCCATATTGAGCTGAGAAAGCCATATATTCATCATTATTTATCAGCCAGAATGGATTCAACATGAAACAGTTCTGTTCTTCCAGTGAATAAGGCACCGAGAATGGGATTTTGCTGATAGTAACTGATGAAAACAATATAAATATCAACGTATTAAGCATGAGATTATAGTTTAATTGATATATATTAAGTCAAACAAAAAATGTTATCTTCTTTTTGGCAAATAAATTAAGACTTCTTCATTATCCAATTTCGTAAAAGGAATTCTTTTAACAATTGAGTAATTCCGGTTAATTCTTTCCCAGATTTCTTTTTCAACTTCAGGTGGAGCAGGAATAGCAACTGGCAGCAGTAATGAAAAAGTTCCTTTTGTTAAAGCCAAAGCCGCGAATTCCTTATTATCAAGTGCATGATAGAAAAGCCTCTTATTAAGAAGTCTATATTTAAGACATAAACTATCCGGTAAAAAATGCTGATAGGAAAAAGGAAGTGATTCAGCTCCTGGTATTGTAGGTCTATCTGCTTCTACAAGAACTGCTCCATTAAAAATCATTATTTTCTCAGATGGATTTGTGAGTTGCTTGAGTTCTCTTCCTGCTTGTCTTATTATTTTAATATCAGGGGCTTCACCAGAGAAAAAAACCTGTATATTGCCAAGTCCATAAAACGGAGCTATAATGATTAATGAATATCCAATAATCATTTTAATAGGCTTCTTTAATGAATGAGATAATGTTTTATAAGCAAGAGGAATAACAAGAGCACAAAAACCGGGGATAAGGTAGGATTGATAATCTAATGTAACCCAGTGGCTTATAAAATGAGTTAATAATATCATTAATAACAGACCAAAACCAAAATTCAGTTTTATAAGCTGCTCTTTTATTAGGGATTTGTTTGCAAAGATCAATAATAATGAGCATAAAACAAGTAACCAGTGGTGTCTGAAGGCCTGGATTGGTATTGATATTTTGCTCTTGATTATTGCGAAAAGACCTCTTCCAACAGTATTCGAATGAAATCCCCATAAATTATAATGAAACAAATCCTTGCCAGCATAAAAATATGGGGGAACAAAAATAATCATAAGAATGAACAAGCTTACTGTTATAGCAACAAGCTTTTTATGGAAAGAAAGATTTTTCTCAACAAACAGAATAAAGAATAATCCCCATATATATCCTGAGATAGCAAAAAACCTTGTCCCGAAGGTTAATGCAAGGCAAGATAGAACAATAGCATAACGTGACATCCTGCTTATTCTTATAGGAATGAAATAAAAAAACAGAGACAAGGTAAGAAAAAAGCTTGCCAAAGGATAAAGTTTTTCACAGGAAAAATCCCTTATCATTTCAACATCTGTAAGTAATACTAATAAGGTAAAATATCCTGCTTTCCTGCTTTGCCCTATCCAGCAACTTATGAAAAAGGCAAGAATTATGGTAATAAATCCTATTAGTGAAGCAAATATTCTTGTTGGTATTATTCCATAACCTAAATGCAATATTTTTTGCCCATACCCATAAATATATGCAAATAATGGAGGTTGACCAAAGAAAAAGTCCTTGTAAAGTAATTTGCTATGAGTAACTGCCCATGGAGCATATATATAAAAACTACCATCTATCATGAAATATCCCTTTAAAACAAGCACAGTAAAAAAGAATAATCCTGCTGTTAAACTTGTTAATAGCATTAAAGGGACAAACATCCTTTCAGGTAACATAGAAGTTGCTGTGTTTCTGTATATTTTATGGAAAGATGGAAATCTTTGTTTCATAATGCTTCTGGCAAAAGCTTTGCGGTTTTTTGTCAATAAATTAGTATCAATGATGTTTTTAGAAATACCATTATCAATGTTTCAAATAAAGTATTTTTCAGGTTCTTATTCTATCTATGATTTTCCAGTAATTCTCTTCAGAAACTCCTTTCATACCAACAATATTTATCTTGCCATAACCATGAAAATCACTGCCTCCTGAAACTAGAAGGTTATGTTTTCTTGCCTGAGAAAGATAATACTCTTCATGTGCAGGAGTATGGCTGTAATGCCAAATTTCTATCCCATCCAGACCTGTGTCAACAAGGTATTTGATCTTGTTGTCAATATTGTCTTTTGCTGGATGTGCTAAAAATGCAATACCATCAACTGAATGGATTATATCTATTGCTTGCTTTGGAAGCATCCTTTTATAAGGAACATAATATGGGCTGTCATTAGATAGATATTCATCAAAAGCTTCCTGCTTGTTTTTAACTATGCCTTTTTTTATCATCAATTCAGCTAGATGAGGTCTTCCAAGGAGTTTACTTGGGGCTCTGTCTTCCAGCAATTCCCTGAGACTTACATCAATACCGTCTTTCTGCAATCTACCTATCATTTCCTCTATTCTTTCATAGCGTGAATCTAAACATGCTGAAAGGATTTTACTAAGCTTGCTGATACGAGAATGATGAAAATATCCAAGTATATGACAAGATAAGTTAACTTCGAACGCAGATATTTCTACTCCAGGAATATACAAATCAGCTTCAAGAAGTCCCTGAGGTAATGCAATGAGTCCCTCTACAGTATCATGATCCGTTATCGCAGCTGCTTTCAGACCTGCCTCTAATGCTACCTCATAAACTTCTATTGGTGATAATTCACCATCTGAATAATAGCTATGCATATGTAAGTCTGCAAATATTACATCATTCATGGTTTTGTATACTGCAAGTCACTTGTTTTAATAAAACCATTTAAGATCTTGCCCCCAATACTTACCTGAACTCTATAAAAGATTGACTGTCTTCCCTTATTTACTACAGCAGTTCCTTTCGGAAGTTTTGCCTTGATCCTTGAATCTATTGCACTCCATTGGTATAGAAGCACGTCACTAGTCTTTGTATATAAATAGTCTTCTCTTATTGGTTTATTATCTTTAGGCAGGGCTGGGATTGCATCCTGCTTTTTGCTGTATATTACCTGCTTAGGTGTTTCCTGATAATAAGAATATTGACTGTAATATTGTGGTATTACGAATTTCACTACTCCATATATACTTGCTGCTATAATAAGACCTATACTTAATCCAAAAATCAGACCCAAACCTATCCAGGAGTATTTTCTTGTTGGCTTGACTGCTTCATTCTGCTTTTTCTCAGTTACCTGCTCCCTGTCCTTGATTTCAAACTGAGTTATAGTTCTTTCTTGTCCGCATTGAGAGCAAAAAACCTCGCTATCTTGATTAATGAAGCTGCATTTCTTGCAATACCAGGACATTAATCAACCTCGCATTCAATATTTATACTTAACTTATCTCCCCTTTTCAAACCTGATTCTAAGGCAGCATTTCTTTGATTCATGGCAAGCTCCAGGCATCCATGACTTCCGAAAAGTGCAAATAAGTTTTTATCAGGTGCAGACATATAAAACGGATAAATCTCACTGAATTCCTTGTCTTTTATTCTTCCATGAATTCTTTTTAAATCAAGATCATCAAACCATATTTTTGGGATATTGCTTATTAGATTTCCAAAATGATCTATTCTTATTATCTCTCCTTCTATCAATTTATCTTTTCTGACTGGTTGAGGTATTTCTAGTCTTTTCCAGTCAGTCTTTATTATAAGCTTCACCACTTGATCCAGAGCAATGGCAGCTGCCCACGGTGCGAAAATATCCCTGCCATGAAAGGTGTTTGAAATATCTCTTGAGATTTTTGGTAGAGGCAACTCCCAGACTTTCAAATTACTCAAATCTTCCTGATGGAGGAAGGACAAAATTCCATTGTCTGGCAGCATGAATCTTCCTCGCTTACATTCTGCATAAAGTATTGCCCTACTGCTTCCTACACCAGGATCTACTATAACTAGATGCAGAGTATCTATTGGGAAATATGGATATACTTCACTTAATATATATCCTGCTTCCTTGATATCTCCTTGAGGTATATTATGAGTAATATCAACTATTATTAAATTCTCTTTATAATCCCTGCACTCATCATAAATGACACCTTTCATAGCTGCAACGTAACCATCATAAAGACCAAAATCTGTTAGAAGAGTTATTACTGTCTGCATAAAACAACCATTCCCAAAGCTGTAATTCCACCTATGAAAGCTACTCCTTCAGTTCTTTTTCCCTTAATGCTTATCTTGCTTTTTTCAATTTTTCCAAAGACAGTCATGAGTTCATTCTTTATTTTATCTGAATAATCTTTCAATATTGGATAGTCCATTACAATTGTAAAATCAATTTTCTCAATAATGAATTGATTGACAAGTCCATTCCATACTTTTCTCAGCATTTCAAGACTTCTTGCATTTTTATATTGTGGATCAGTATCACTGAATAATGTTCCTATATCTTCCTGTCCCGTTGCAGACAGTATTGCATCAATGATTGCATGGCAAAGGACATCACCATCACTGTGGGCTTCAACTGAATAATCGCACTGGATAAAAACCCCCCCCAGATGTATTCCATTTCCCTCTTTTTTCCTGTGTGTATCAAATCCATAACCAAAATATAATTTATGCACATTGATTCAGAAGTAGATAATGGCTTTTTTTGTCAAAGAGAAATAAATCTTCTATTACACAAATACAAAAAACTTGACTGGAATTGACATGGCAAAATTCTGGTCAAAGGAGGTTATTAAGTGATAAAAATTGAGGTAAATAACCAACTTTACAAGACAGAAACGAAAAACAGAAATATCAAGGATTTATTGATTGATATTGAAAAGGAGCTTATAGCACAGAATGAAGTGATTTCCAAACTCAGTATAGATGGAAATGAAATAGAATTATCCGTCTTTCCCGAAGGGATTTTATGGAATAATTTCAATAATGTGAAATATATATCTATTCAAAGCATCAAACAAAGCACAGCTGCCCTTAATGGATTGAAAGAAGCTATCGATATATCTGAAATTCTACCTAAAGAACTTGAGGATATTACTTTCGCTTTGAGGATGCAAACCGACAAAGATATTATAGATCATCTGATTTATCTAATCGAGAAATTCATCTGGTTGATTCGCCTTATAGAAACTGCAGCAGCACCTTTGTATCTTGATTACTCAGAAAGTCAGGTTGCAAATTACCCTCTTTCAGAACTTGAAGATTTCTTTACTGAGTTTATGGACAGAATATTTCATGCCAGAGAGGAGAACAATGATTCAAAAATAGCTGATATTATTGAAATGGAGCTTATTCCAATTACAATAGAATTGAGAGATTTATTACCGAAATTAAGGGAGCAAGGTCTAAATAACCTTAAACAGATTAACTGAAAGTAATCCCATCTATTTTTGACTTTCTGATGTTTTAAGGTAAGGTTTTCACATAATAATAAATTTCGCTTTACAGAATTTTTATAGTTATTAAGTTTGTTATAGTAATAGTAAAGAAAGAGACATAAGGACAAGAAAAAAAAATGAGTGAGAGAGAAAGAAGAAGAACTCCTAGGCTGAATGCCGAGCATCCTATTAAAATCATTAAGACTTCTTCATCAAAAGAAGTTACTTTTCTGGAAGCTCATTCTCTTGATATTAATCTTAATGGATTATATTGCCGTACTACTCATCCTCTAGATCTTTATAGCAAAGTATCATTAACTCTCTCCCTGCCTATCATAGGTGGAAATGGAGAAATTAAATATCATGATATTAATGTTGAAGCCATGGTTGTAAGAATAGATTCTATTATGGATGAATGCGGAGCTAGATCCTATTCAATAGCATTTTCCTTTATAGATCCTTCAGACAGAGTGGATTTGATAATTGGTAAATATATTCTCCAGAATATTTTGTTTCATAGATAAATAACACTTTTAATCAACGGTCTAAGAACCTCATTAATAGACTATCCATAAGGCATCTTATAACTATTTCTTTATGAATCCAAGAAATAATTAACATATCAATGTTATTTTTACTTGACAAAAAACCTAGTGTTATATAGTGGGTTAAAGTAGGTAATTTTCCCAAATAATGGGGGAGTAATTGGGATGGCTTTAATACCTGAATCAAGTGAAAATTTAAAGAGCATAGATGCTAAGGGACGCTTTGCAATTCCTTCAAGGATAAGGAAGCTCCTTCAAGATGAAATCCTGGCAGTGATCAAGGGTTTTAATGGATGTCTATTTGCTTACAGTCAGGATAAATGGCTGGATATAAAAGAACGTCTGGAAAAGCCATCTTTCAATGCTGAACATATAAAGAGATCCAGGGTAATTGGTGCAACAATGGAAGAGGTAGAAATTGACAAACAAGGAAGAATTTTGCTGTCCAAAGGTTTGATGGAATACGCTGGTTTAAAACCGAATAGCTCTGTTCTTGTTAATTATGCATTTGATAGAATTGAGATCTGGCAGATTGAGAAATTCAGGGAGAACGTTGAAAGCAAGATAAGTGATGATGATTATGAAAAAATGTTACAGAGTCTATTCGAATGAAGTATTTTCATAAAGCAGTATTGTTGAAAGAGCTTGTTGAAGCGCTTCTTTGGAATATAGATGGAATATATGTCGATGGAACTATTGGTGAGGGAGGACATGCTGAAGCGATTTCATCTTTACTCTCTCAGAATGCAGAATTTATTGGTATTGATAAGGATGATACAGTGATTGAAGTAGCAAGGGAAAGACTGAAAGACAAGAAGCCAAAAATTTCCATTTTCAGTGATAGTTATAGTAATCTGGGTACAATACTGGAATCACTGCATATTAAAAAAGTTCATGGTATATATCTAGATCTTGGTTTATCGCAAAGACAGATAGCTCTCTCAGAAAAGGGATTTTCATATCAAAAGCAAGGTCCGCTTGATATGAGATATGACAGGAAAAGTTCTATCACTGCATCAGAAATAGTGAATAATTATTCTGCTGAAGAGCTAACCATGGTATTCAAGAGAGGTGGAGAGGTAAGGGGAGCAAGAAATCTTGTAAAAAAGATAGTTGAAGAAAGGAAAAACAAATTATTTGAAGATACAATGCAACTAAGCAATTTTATAGAAAAATATGTAGGCTTCAAACATGCATTGAAGGTGAAAAAGCAGGTATTCCAGGCTTTACGTATTGAGACAAATAATGAACTGAGAGAACTTGGAAAGTTTCTTGATTCTATTCATGAATACCTCATACCGGATGGCAGACTGGCTATCATTTCATATCATTCTCTTGAAGACAGGTTGATTAAGATATGGGGAAGAAATTCAACTGCCAAATGCTTATGTCCGCCTGATGCTTTGTATTGCAGCTGTGGAACAGTACCAAAATTCGAAAATCTCAGCAAAAGTGCTATTAAACCATTGCCGGAAGAAGTTGAGGAAAACAGTAGTGCACATTCTGCACATTTAAGGGTTTTTAAAAAGGTATAATTATGGCAACTATTGAGTCTTTCCAACATGCTGATTCATATTCTCAGGCATATCCTATACAATTCAAGAAACAATCATTACCAGTCTATTTGATAATCCTGCCTTTAGGTTTCATGATCCTTTTCCTGATGGCTTTAAGCATTGTATGGCAAAGGAATCTTGTGTACCATGAAGATGCAGAAATTGAACATCTTATTAAATTAAGTGACAAGATCAGGATAGAAAACAAGCAACTTAAAAAAGAGATCCTTGAGTATTCTACATTTCATTATATAGAAAAGATGGCAAAGGAAGAACTGGATTTAGAGCTTATTCCGATTAGCAAAAAAATACCCGTAAAAACAAAGAAGAAAAATGGCTTTTGAAGTAAAATATCCCAGATTGATAATTGGATTTGCTGTTGCTTTGACAATATGGATTGGTCTCGAAGTCAAGTTGCTTAAAATCCAGGTTTTGCAATCTGCTGAGTACAGGAATCTTGCTACAAGACAGCAATATCATAGGCTTCCACAATATGCTGAAAGGGGAGCCATATTTGATGCCAATGGATATCAACTGGCCTTGAATGTCGAAACTGTGGATGTAGTCATGAATGGAAGGCAGATAAAAGACAAGAGTGAATATTTCAGGAAGGTCGCAGAACTGGGTTTGGATGCTGAAGTGGCAAAGAAAAAATTCAATGCAGATAAAGGTTATATTGTAATTGCAAAAGGAATGCCTCCTCAGATAGACAATAGTATAAAAAAGCGGAGGATAGAAGGCCTTTATACTGTAAAATCCTCAAAAAGGTATTATCCTCTAGGTTATATTGGAAGATTCATAATAGGTTTTTTAAATAGTGAAAACAATGGATCAGGTATAGAAGAAAGCTGCAATCATATCTTGAAAGGAAAAGATGGTTGGAGATGGGTAAGATTCAACGGAAGAGGAGAACCATTTTCTTCAGTTGGGCTTGCGGATCAGCTTCCCAATCCAGGATTAAATATATACTTAACCATAGATAAAGATATACAGACAATAGTAGAAGATGAACTAAAGAAAGCGGTAGAAGATAATGAAGCGAAAAACGCATTTGCAGTGCTTGTAAAAGTGAAGACAGGTGAAATAGTATCTCTGGCAACCTATCCCTCAATGAGTCTTGAAAGTGATTCAACACAGCAAAATAGCTGGCTGAACAGACCTATACAAGAGGTTTTTGAACCCGGCTCCATATTCAAGATATTTCTTTCTGCAGGTGCATTGGATAAAGGCTATATAACAGAAAATACAATGATTAATTGTATGGGGGGTAAAGCTACATTTGCAAAAGATTTCACAATAACAGACAGCCATAAAATGAGAACTTCTCCATTCAGGGATGTCCTCATTTACTCCAGTAATATCGGAACAATACAGATGAGTAAAAGAGTCCCAAGGGAAGAAGTATATGAAATTTATAAGAGGTTCGGTTTTGGTCAACCAACAGGAATTCCTTTGTCAGGCGAACAGAGGGGATATTTGATAAGACCTGAGCTGTGGTCAGGGGTCACAAAATACTCCATGGCAATTGGATATGGTGTTTCCGTAACAGGTATACAACTAGTTATGGCAACGGCTGCAATTGCTAATAAAGGCAAGCTAATGGCTCCGATTCTGGTAAGCAGAATAGAAGATAATAATGGTCGTGTAATACAAAGCTTCAAGCCGATACAAGTCAGACAGGTTATAGCACCTGAAACTTCACGAATACTAACTTCAATACTGGAAGATGTAGTAAAAAAAGGAACAGGAAAGAAAGCTGCTGTAAAGGAAACGCAAATAGCAGGAAAAACCTCAACTGCAAAAAAGCTGGCTAAAAATAATACTGGGTATTCAAACAAGCAGTATAAATCAGCTTTTATAGGATACTTTCCATCAAAATATCCTGTTTATGCACTCCTTGTCGTAGTGGATGAACCAACAGGACATTTCTTCTATGGAGGAGATGTTGCTGCTCCAGTTTTCGGAAGAATAGCACAAAAACTTTTATCTCTGCGTAATGTATCGGAGGTATTAGAGAAATGAATTTAGCTGAAATCAGGGACTTCTTGAAACTTCCCACTGAAGCAGGGAATATGGTTAAATGGGATAAGAGTATTAGTGATATAATTGAAGACAGCAGATGCTGTACAAAAAATTCCTTGTTCATCGCAGAGGTTGGAAATCATTTCAATGGTCATTCGGCAATATTAAATCTGTATCAACGTGGTGTTCATGCATTTCTAGTAACGGAGCCTGTAGAACTTCCAGGACCTTTCGCTGTTATATTCCAGACAAACAAAATCCAGAAATACAAGACAGCTCTTGCTCATGAATTCTATAAATACCCATGGAGAGATCTCGTTTTAATTGGAATTACTGGAACAAACGGCAAGACTACAACTGCTCATTTGATACAGAGCATATTAAAAGAAAAATATGGAAGTGATGAGGTTGGGATAATGGGTACTATAAGGTATGCCTGGGGCAGACATGAAGAAGTATGCCCCTTGCATACTACTCCAGGAATCCTCACCCTCCTTAAATACTTGAGAAGAATGGTTAATGACGGTTGCAAAGTAGTAGTAATGGAAGTATCATCTCATGCCTTGAAACTAGGCAGAGTAGATGATATTTTATATGATGTTGGAATATTTACAAATCTAACGCAAGACCATTTTGATTTCCATACATCATGGGAAGATTACTATCAAAGCAAGAAGCGCTTATTTTTACAGATGAAGGAAAATGGAAGGGTTGTTTTAAACAAACAGGATAAATATGGAGAACGACTGTATGCTGAATTGGACAATATAAGCGAAAAGATAAGCTTTGATGTTGAAGGGAATGCAAATGTTAGTCTGAATGAATTGATAGACTACAAAAAAGGACTTGATTTCAAGGTGAAAATAAACGATGAATTAATAATTATAAAATCATCATTGCTGGGATTGCATAACATAGAAAACATTTTAGGAGCTATAGCAACAGCAAAAGCTCTTGATATATCATTATCAGATATTCAGAAGGGAATAGAAAATCTCAAGGAAGTAGTTGGAAGATTTCAAATCTACAGCAAGAGAAACATAAATGCTGTTGTGGACTATGCACACTCACCAAATGCTCTTGAAAATGTCCTGAAAGCAATCAATAAGCTGAGACAAGAAGCGGGACTTCTTATTACAGTATTCGGTTGTGGAGGAGAAAGAGACAAGGAAAAGAGACCCATCATGGGAAAAATTGCCCAGGAATTGTCAGATTTTGTCTTTATAACTTCTGATAATCCTAGAAACGAAAATCCATTAGCTATAATAAATGATATAAAAAAAGGTATGTCCAATCACACTTATGAAGTGATAGTTGATAGGAGAGAAGCCATAAAGAAGGCTTTAACTATAGCAAATCCCGGTGACTGGATATTGATAGCGGGTAAGGGACATGAAAACTATCAGTTAATTGGCAATCAGAAAATATTCTTCGATGATATGTATGAAGTAAGGAAATATTGGGAAAGATATGAAGAAGCTAAATAGAAGTATACTGGAAAAAATCCTTAATATTCAAATAAAAAGGAACTTCAGTATCTCTGGAATATGTATTGATACAAGAATTCTTCAACCGGGAGATATTTTTGTTGCAATAAAAGGAATCAGAGTAGATGGACATGATTATGCAATAAATGCTTATAAAGCCGGAGCTTCTTATATAATTGCAAGCAGAGAAATCACAGAGGAAATTCCGAGCGAAAGGATAATAAAAGTAGAGAATACCTTGATTTCATTCTGGAAATTGGCTAAATGGTACAGGGAAACATATAATCCATTTGTAATTGCAGTAACAGGAAGCATAGGAAAAACATCGGTTAAAGACTGTATAGCGTCTATACTCTCAGTAAGGGAACCTACTCTTTCCTCTGCACATTCCTTCAACAATCATATAGGTGTTCCATTAACATTAACCAAACTTAACTCCCAGATTCACTATCTTGTTCAAGAAATCGGAATGAATCATTTCGGAGAAATTCATGAGTTATCACTACTTGCAAAACCTGATTTAGCATATATTAACAATGTATATCCAACGCATCTGCAATACATGAAGAGTGTTCCTGGGATAATAAAAGCCAAACTTGAGATAACTTCTGGATTGTCGGGAATACTATGGGTAAATGGTGATCAGGAAGACCTTGTCAAAGAAGCATATAGAAAATACGATAAAGTCAAAACCTTTGGGTTAGATAATGATGCAGACATAAGAGGCGTGTTTCATAATGATCAGGGGATTCTTGAAATAAATGGAATTGGTGAATTCAGAATAGATGCAATGGCTAAACCACAAGCATCAAATATACTGGGTGGTATAGCAGTCGTATCTAGCCTCGGACTCAGTCATGATGAGATAAATTCTGGTTTGGCTGCTCTTTCCAGAACCCCTGGAAGATTGAACATGGAAATTACTAATGATAACATAAGAATTATAAATGATACATATAATGCAAGTCCTTACTCAATAAAGCTGGCTTTCGAAGTCTTATCTCTTCCAAAATGGGGATCAGGGAGAAGGATAGCTGTATTGGGAGATATGAAAGAGCTAGGCAAGGATTCGGCATTCTGGCATAAGACTGTTGGAAACTGGGCAAAAGAACTTAATATAGATCTTCTACTTGTAACTGGCGAGGAGGCAAAATATTATCTTGATAACTGGACTAATGGAACTGGAAGGTTTTTTGCAGACAAGTCAGACCTTACAAAGACATTAGTCAATATTGCAAAACCTAATGATGTGATCTTGTTTAAAGGTTCAAGAATAACAGCAATGGAGAAAGTCATAAATGGATTTAAAAACTCTCGTTACGCCTAGAAACACAATAGGGATTATAGGATTTGCAAGAACAGGAATTGCTACTGCACAATTCCTGACAAATCGTGGTGTAAAAGTCTATGTGACGGAACAAAAGAAACGTGATGAAATAGTTGATGTTGATAGTCTTATATCTCTTGAAGCTCATGGAGTCAAGTTTGAATGGGAAGGTCACTCACCATATTTTGCAGAATCGGTTGATATGGTAGTAATAAGCCCTGGAGTAAGCAAAGATCAGCCGGTTTTCAGTTTCCTGGATGCAAGGAAAGTCCCTATTATAAGCGAAATTGAATTAGCTTCATGGTTTTTCAAGGGGAAAATAATTGCAGTAACAGGAAGCAATGGAAAATCTACAACTGTATCTCTTATCCATCATATACTTAAATACGCAGGATTTGACTCATACCTTGCCGGAAATATTGGTACACCATTTGTATCAGTACTGGACAAAAGCAGCAATAAAAGCTATGTTACGCTTGAACTTAGCAGTTTTCAACTAGATGACATAAAGTATTTCAAGCCAAATTCTGCAATCATATTGAATATCACGGAGGATCATTTGGATAGATATGTCAATATTGATGATTATAAGAAATCAAAATTCAGGATTTTTGAAAACATGAATTCTAATGACAGAATCGTTATTAATTGTGCTGATCCGATAATAGCCTCTTCAGAGATCACTAATTCTTCCGAAAAAATCTATATAAATAAACTAAACAAGGAAGGCTCTGGTTTTTTCCTTGAGGGAATGAAAATCAGCAAGAAAACGGGAGTAGGAGAAGAGATCGTACTGCTTGATGCAAAAGATTCAATTTCACTACTTGGTCCTCATAACAGATTCAATATACTGGCATCCTGGGCTTTGATAGATAATTTGAATATCCCGATAAAAGTCCTTAGGGAAAGCATAAATACCTTTAGTCCCCTACCCCACAGGTTACAGACTATTGCCGAGATAAATAAAGTGAAATATATAAATGATAGCAAAGCAACTAATCCTGCCTCCATGGAAGTTGCACTTAAGTCCTTTAAGGACAATTCCATTATACTTATAGCTGGAGGTTATGACAAACATAATGATTTTTCCTGTTTAACAGATTTGGTTAGCAATAAATGCAAATTCATACTTGGAATTGGTAAGTTGGGAAAAGATCTTGTTGATTTATGGAACAAGAATTCTGAATACGTAAAAACGCTTCAGAAAGCAATTATCAAGGCTTTCGAAATAGCACAACCAGGGGACAATGTTCTGCTCTCTCCAGGATGTGCTTCTTTTGATCAATTCAATAATTTTGAACATAGAGGGCAGGTTTTTGTTGATTTGGTTAAAGAAATAGAAGAGAGAAATGCATAAACCGGATTTCATATTGTTAGCTGTGGTAATAATACTGTTTTTCATTGGATTGCTGATGATTTATAGTGCAAGTACTGCTACAGCAAATTATCGCGGTTTAAATTCATCCAAATATTTTACCGGTCAGACTATAAGAACTATTATTGGATTTATTATAAGTATTCTCATTATAATTTTCATGAAGCATAAGTGGCTTGAAAAATACGCAGGCTTAATGCTTGTAATATCATGGTTTCTCTTGCTGCTTCCATGGTCACCATTTGGAGTCATAGTAAATGGGGCAAGAAGATGGGTTAATATTATGGGATTGCAATTCCAGCCTTCTGAGATAGCTAGATTCACACTTGTTGTTTATATAGCAAGATACCTTGCTCACAACAAGGATTGTGTCAGGGATTTGAAGAATGGATTAATTCCACTTCTTTCGGTAGTTGGTGTCACAACATTATTGATATTACTGGAACCTGATTTTTCATTTTCATTACTGGTCATAGTAATTACTATTATCATGCTTATTTTAGCCAGAATACCAACCAAATATCTTACAACAATGCTTCTTATTGGTACATTGTTATTCGGAATACTGGCATTAGCTACTCCCTACAGAGTAGAAAGAATTAAAGCCTTTCTTTTGAATGATCAAGCATCTCCGAAAAACAGATATCAGACTATACAGAGTCTTATTTCATTGGGATCAGGTCAAATAACTGGAATGGGACTTGGTCAAAGTCAACAAAAGTTTTTCTTCCTCCCTGAACCTTATACTGATTTCATTTTTGCAATTCTTGGTGAAGAAACAGGTTTTGTAGGAACTTCCATAGTAATGATTCTATTTCTCTTGCTTTTATATAGAGGGGTAGTAATAGCAAGAAATTCCCCTGATATGTTTAGCTATTATTTAACAACTGGAACAATAGGTTTCATATTTGTTGAAGCTATGATAAACATCGGTGTTGTGACAGGTACTCTACCTGTTACAGGATTACCTCTGCCGTTTATTTCATACGGGAGTTCGTCTCAAATAGTCAATCTTTTATCAATGGCAGTTATTATAAATATATCAAGACATACAGTTAAGAAAAAACTTTCTGCATTAGAGAATAATATCCAGGAGCCCTTCAGAAACGAGGTGAAAATAAACTATGTTCCTCAATATTAAAAGATTGCATATGGTTGGAATTGGCGGTGCTGGAATGTGTGGAATAGCAGAAATACTTTTAAATTTGAATTTCAAGGTTACTGGCAGTGATTTGAAACTTTCCCCTATTACAGATAATCTTGTTGCAATGGGAGCAGTCATTTATGAAGGACATAATGCCTCAAATATCGGAGATGCTGAAGTTATAGTATATTCTTCTGCTGTAGATAAAGATAATCCGGAAGTTGCTGAAGCAATAAGGAGAGGTCTGCCTGTTATCAGAAGAGCTGAAATGCTTGGAGAATTAATGAGAATGAAATCTGGTATCGGGATAGCAGGAACACATGGCAAGACAACCACCACCTCAATGATTGGTCATCTGCTTACTATTGCCGGATTGGATCCCACTGTAATAGTAGGAGGCAAAGTAAAGAGTTTTGAAGCTAATGCTAAACTCGGAAGAGGTGAATATATTGTTGTTGAAGCTTGTGAATTTGACAGGAGTTTTTTATCATTATCCCCTGTTATTGCAATAATTACAAATATTGAAGCCGAACATATGGATGTTTATGCCAATTTCCAGGATGTCAAGCAAAGCTTTGTACAGTTTGCAAACAGGGTACCATTCTACGGAAGAGTCATTGTTTGTCTTGATGATGCTGGTATTCAGGATATCTTGCCAGGTATAGATAAATCAGTCAGGACTTATGGACTTAATCCTCAGGCAAACTATATGGCTACAGAAATCAAATGTAATGGTTTCTCAACTAAATACAGGGTTCTATATAATAACAATAATGATCTTGGATTCTTTGAACTATCCATCCCAGGAATACATAATGTTCTGAATAGCCTGGCAAGCATTGCTATTGCTAATGAACTTAATATCCCTATGAAGATAGTTGCAAAAGCTTTAAAAACCTTTCCTGGTGTTCACAGGAGATTCGAGAAAATAGGTACATTTGGCAATAATATTCTAATGGATGACTATGCTCATCATCCAACAGAGATCAAGGCAACTTTAAATGCTGTTAGACAATACTGGCAAGGAAAATTGACATGCATCTTTCAACCACATTTATACTCAAGGACAAAAGATTTCAAGGAAGAATTCGCAAAATCATTTCATTTGGCAAATGAACTTATAGTAACTGATATATATCCTGCAAGAGAAGAACCTATCCCAAGTATAAATGGTAAGATGGTGGCTGATCTTGCCAAGGCTTTTGGTCACCGGAATTCGCATTACATAGGTAAATTTGAGGATATTGTCAAGTATCTCGAAAAAGAACGTTCAGTTGAGAAAATAGTATTAACAATTGGAGCAGGAAACGTAAATAAGATATGTCAGATCTTAAGCGAAATGGATTAATACTGCCGGGATTAAGGCAGATGAAGAATATTTCAAGGAAAGGACAGCTTTTTGCAGTGATTTCTGCTGGAACTATTATATTCATATTATGGATATTCATAATTGGACAATCATGGTTTGATGGTGAGCCAATTTTTGTAGCAAAGAATATTAAAATTTCTGGTAACGAGATTTTGACACCTGATGATATTCTCAATATATCCAATATTGAAAATTCAAGTATTTTTTCGATTAATGAAAATGATATAGAAAAAAGACTCAAGCAACATCCTCTCATTACAAGTGCTGAGATAACAAAAAAATTCCCAGACAAGGTTTCTATAAAAATTGAGGAGAAAAAAATAGCATGTTTTATTCAGACTGAAGACAGGTTGTTATGGGCAACTAGTTGGGATGGGTATATTTTGCCTTGTGCTCCTATTGGTTATGTCCTTCCAAGAATACTTCTTAGCATCCCAAATGAGGAAGCATATCCAGGAGCATTAATAAATGATCCAAGGTATTATCTCGCTTTATCATTGGTAGAATCTGATTTGAGGAAAGAACTTTATAAGATATTCTTCAAGAAAGAAGCAAGAGAAGAAAATGGATTATTATGTGCTGTATCAATAAGATCTCCAAAAGACACATTATGTTTTGGTCAGGGAGATTATGACCACAAGTGGAATAAACTAGCTAATATTAAAAAATTCGAATTCCCCTATCCTGAAGGAAGATTCTTTGACTTGAGATTCAAGGATCAGATTATTGTAAGAGGAAAAACTAATAAAAAGGGATAAACATGGAAGAAGATGGAATTATTGTCGTAGGTCTTGATATCGGGAGTACAAAAGTTGCTACAATAGTAGCTGAAGTATTCAGTTCAAGCATAAATATCATGGGGATAGGTACAAGCGAAACCTCAGGAATCAGGGAAGGTATTGTTATTGATCTTCAAGAGACTGTCAACAGCATCAGAAGAAGTGTTGATGAGGCTCAAAATACTTCTGGAATAAAGATCTCAAGCGTATTTGTATCAATCAGCGGAAATCATATAAGAGATATAGAAAGCAAAGGTTTGGTTACTATCGCCAGACCTGACAAGGAGATTACCGAAGAAGATGTAAGGAGAGTTCTTGATAACGCCAAGATGATTGTACTGCCAAGTGACACTGAAATTCTGCACATTTTACCGAGAGAATACATAATAGATGGACAATCAGGGATAAAATATCCAATAGGCATGAATGGAATAAGACTGGAAGCTGAAGTACAGGTGATTGTAGGATCAACTCCATTCATTCAGAATATCAGACGTGCTGTCCAAGGGGCTGATTTGGAGATAGAACAATTAATAGCAGCACCTCTTGCTTCAACAGAAAGTGTTCTTGATCCCGATGAAAAAGAGCTAGGAGTTGTACTGATTGATATCGGTGGAGGAACAACTGAGATTGCAGCTTTTTTTGATGGAAGTCTAAGACGATTATCAATCTTGAACTTTGGAGGAAAACACGTAACTTATGATATCGCCAAGGGTCTTCAAACTCCTATTAATCAAGCAGAAATAATAAAGAAGGAAAAGGGTCTTGCCATGTCTAATCTGGCAAAAGAAGATATATTCATAGATCTCCAATTACTTGGGGGCAGAGGAGAAAAACCTATTCCTCAACATATTCTGTGTGGAATTATAGAAGACAGGCTTCAGGAAATACTGGTTATGGCTCATGATGATTTGCTTAAGTTAAATCTTTATAACAAGATAACCTTGAGCATAATATTAACTGGTGGAACATCAAACATGAAGGGTATTGATATACTTGCAGAGAAGATTTTTACTACAACAGTGAAGACTGGCGCTCCAAGACTCAAGGACATCAAAGGGCTGACAAATCCGCTTTCAGATCCCTCTTTTGCTACAGTGTTAGGATTGATTTATTGGGGAAAAAAGCATTATTTAAGTGGCTCGAGGGACAGGAGATATGCTAATCGAAAAGGAGACTGGTTTAAGAGATTTGTACATTTTTTTAAAAGGTTTTTATAAACAAATTTCATGAAGAAAATGAATTAATATATAAGGGGGCACTATGGATCATCAAATGACATTTTCAATGGATGATGTTCTTGATCAAAGTCAAAACATGATGAAAGTAATTGGAGTAGGAGGTGCTGGTAGTAATGCAATTGACAGAATGATTGACGCTGGATTATGCGGACTGGACTTCATAGCTTTGAATACTGACAGACAAGCTCTGGATATGTGTGAAGCTCCTATCAAACTCCAGATCGGAAGACATGTAACAAAAGGTCTAGGCGCTGGTTCAGATCCCGAAGTGGGAAGACGTTCTGCGGAAGAAGACAGAGAGGTTATTGCAGAAGTACTTGATGGAGCTGACATGGTTTTCATTACTGCAGGGATGGGAGGTGGAACAGGAACTGGAGCTGCACCAGTTATAGCTGAAATATCTAAAGAACTAGGGGCTTTAACAGTAGCTATTGTGACTCTGCCTTTTGATGTTGAAGGAAAAATAAGGATGCAGCACGCTTTGGAAGGAATTGAAGAATTGAAATCCAGAGTAGATGCAACAATTGTTATTCCTAACGAGAAGCTTCTTTCACTTATTGATGAAAACGAAGAGTATGAAGATGCATTAAGAAAAGTAGATGATGTACTTTACAGGGCAACCAAAGGGATTAGCGATTTGATAAATGTTTATGGTCGTATTAATCTTGATTTCAGTGATGTAAAGACAATAATGAGTATGGGTGGAGATAGTTATATGGGAATGGGAATAGCTACTGGTTCAAACAGAGCTATTCAGGCAGCGCAAGAAGCTATTAGCTGTCCTCTAATGGAGGAAATATCTATAAAAGGTGCAAAAGGGCTGCTTATAAATGTATCTGCAAACAAGCCAAAATTCAAAGAATATCTTGATGCTTGCAAGGTTATTATGGAAGCAGTAGGAGATAATGCACATATTATTAAAGGTCTTGTAGACGATCCTTCGTTAGATGATGAATTCAGGGTAACAGTTGTGGCAACAGGATTTGGAAAGAAGATAGAACGTCCAATAATTGATATTCAAAAGAAAGTAGTGGACTTGAATGATGTGAAAAGAGAACTGAAACAAGATGAAAAATTCGTACAGGAGGAACAGGTAAGGGAAACTCATTCAGAAAAGAAAAAAGTATCGGGTTTAGGAAATAGCGAAATGCATACTGTTCCTGCATTCTTGAGGAAAAAAAGAGATTGATTTAGTACGAGATTGATTGTTTTGAATAGATGTTTAAATTAGGAGGTTAGAAATGAAGTACTTGTTGGTTGTGTTGACAGTTTTATCTGTCATTAGTTCATTAGCAGCCCTGGATCTGGATTTCTTTGGAATGGCTGAAGGTCGCTTTCGTTATGAAATGGATAACCAGACAAACAATACTGATTCAGATTCAGACATGAGGCTAAAGGAATCCAAATATAATGATCTTTCATTCCTTTATGGAGGATTTGTCGGGGTTGATGCCAAATTTCGTAATGCATTAAGAGCAAATTTGACAATTGGTCTTGATGGAGTAAGCAACATGGTAAAAGCACCAAGTGATATGACGATCATTGTGGATGAAGCTGCTATTTACTATGATGACGACAAATGGATATTTGGAATGGGAAAATACGGTGAAGAAGATCATGCAGTAAATATTCTTCATTATAATTATTCACAACCTGTTGACAAATGGTGGGCTGAAAACCGTGGTTACATGATGGGTATAACCCCAGGATTCAGGGTTAATAAGAATGTCATGTTCAGGATTCTCACTGATGCTGTTTATAACACTCATGGTTACACAACAAAAACAAAAGAAGGAACAGAAACAGAAAATCCATCAAAAGATCAGTGGGTAGTTGGTGGTTCAATTCCAATGAAATTCATGGAAAAAGACGCATTCAAATTTGAACCAATGATATTGTATTCACTAGAAGCAATAACTACTGCATCAGATACTTTTGGAACTACTTACGAAAGAATTCCAAGCAGAATTACATTTGGTGCATCAATTGGTTATGATATTACAGAAAAAGTGAATTTCTCGATTGGTGGAGGAATGTCATCCTGCAGTATAGACAAGGAAAGAGATGCTGACAAGAATATCAATGCAATTTACTATAAAGACAGTGCAATGAACATTCTTGGCGGACTCACTTTCAAAGACTTGGGACCGGGATCACTAGTATTGATGGGTCACTATGGATCGTGGAAAAACACTGTCAGAGATAACAATGACAACGAAACTGACATAACCTTTAATACAATGTTTTTCAGAGTAGAATACCCATTAATTCTTGGCAGGTTGGATACTGACAATGAAGCAAAACGCGCTAAAACCCAGATTTATCTCAAGCCTAGAATTAAGGTATGGATGACAACATGGGATCCTGATGATACAGTTACTCTGGATAAGGATACCAAAATGCGTTTTGAAATGATTTTAGGCGGAAAGTTCTAATTCCTTTTAAAATCACAATATAAACCCCTTCATGAGAGAAGGGGTTTTTTTTATGGACAAATTCTTCAATTCTACCATTCACTGCATCATGCAAATTTATTATATTGTAACCTTGATTCTACTAGTATATTCTCTTTCAGAAGCAATTCCCAACTGGCTTAAGGCTTCTGGATATTATGAAACAAGATATCGATATGAATTTGATAGAAGTACTGATGATTCAAATATTGCAGATGATCAGGAAAAAGAAAAGAAATCAAGAGATGGTTATTTCCTCTATGGTGGCAAGCTGGGTTTGGAAGCAAAATTCAAGAATAATTTCTGGTCAGCTATTGAGCTTGGCATCAACGAACCAGATGGACTTTCTATTGCTCCTCAGTCTCCAGATTTAATTTTAACCCAGGCATCAGTCAACTATAAAAATATAAACTGGGAAATATCTTTTGGTAGATATTCTCAAAAGGAAAACTCTGCAATCAGTCTCCATTATTATACCTCAGAACCAGTTGATAATGCTTTTTCCAAAAGAAAAGGCTTTCTTACAGGTTTCAAAACAGCTTTTTTTGATGAAGATATATTCAAGATTGGTTTTATTTCAGATATCGTAAGTGAGGGTTTCACAACTGAATATAAGTCATTTGAAGATAATGAATATCAAAAAACTCCAGGAGAAAACCAGACTACTCTTGGTTTTTCTTTTGATTATAAGCCATTCTATGATTTCATGGAGGCGAGTGCAAATTTGTACTATACTGACAAAGGAATTAACGGCAATCAAAATGCAGATGGTACTTACAGTCGATTACCTTCAAAAAGGACTGGAGGTTTAGAAGCAAAACTGAATTTCAATAAAAAAACATATCTTAATCTTGGATTTGCTCATTATTATTCATTTTCCCAAGCAGATGCAGAAGGAAATATCAAGGCTATGAATAATCAGGAGAAAGCTTTTATAATTTTAGGTAACTTCTTTAGAAAACTGAAATTTGGCTCTACAGATATAACTCTTCAATATGCAAGAAATTACAAGTTAGGAAGCATTGACGGTTATGAAAAATGGTTCAGAAAAAATAATTATTTGTTAAATTTGAAATATCCTATTGAATTAAAAGAATTTATCAAAAAAAAGAAAATCAAGAATAAAGAATCTTTTTCAGGTTACTTAATCCCAATGTATAGAATATATAATTATTCATGGAATCCTTATAATTATGAGGAAAGTCAAGCTAATCCAAAAGCAGATAGATTTGTCAGGCATACTTTTGACTTAATATTAAGGCTGAATTTCTGAAATGGATAAACCACCTTATGACAGGCTTCCCATAATAAAGATTCTGGTTTATGAAGAAGAAAAGATTTCTCAAGTAGATATTAAGGAAGATCCTTCTTTTTTCTGCAGATTCAAGGGACCTGATGAATATATTTGGTGTGATTATGATTATCCAGGAACGCACTTGTCATTTTATCATAAAGGAAAACTGACTCAGCAAATTGAATTCAACGGGATTTTGTACCAGGAACTTGTAATTGAGAGTTTTAACCAGGATGGTCATCCAACAGGTAGTTCTCTTTATTATTTCAAAGAGCAGCAAGAGGATTGGATTTGGCAAATACTCATAGATAGACCTATTGATGATATAGGTCAAATTCAACTATGCAAAAGGAGAATTGCAAAAAAAATATTTCCTGGAGATACTTTTAAAAGCCAGGAAATATTATATGAAAAAAATGAGAGAATATCATTTCCTATTGATGAGAAAATAGATGGACCTTTTCTTGTACATGTAGGAAACAGTAAATCTATTTGCTTTAGATGGTTATTATTAGCTTCTTATAAAAACAGAAGCCATATTACTGAGACCTATTTCTCAATTCCAGATGGAAAAATCTTCCTTTTCAGGAGATTCAATAATAAAGCATTTGATAACTATGAAGATTTGTATGATTCTCCAATCCTCAAGATAGATGAAGAAGAATATAGATTATGGTATTCTTCACTAGTATTTAGAGACTAGTAATCAGAAAATGATATGATTTTATTTACTTGCTTTATATTTCCATGGTTTTTAAATTCATGATTTTCAGAATTTGATTGCTGTTATAATTATACAACTATGATTAATACGAAATAACTTGACAAGAAAATATTCATTTTATGGTTTTGCATGAGTCTTTTTGATAACCAGAAATTTTCAGAATGTTTCGGTATTCTAAATTAAAACTGAAAACACTTTTTTATAATTTATTTATTGATAAGGAGATAGCATGGAAATGGAGACCGTTGAACCTAAAACCTTAAATAAGGAAGAGATAGTATACATAACAGATTTCAAAAATCAAAATATTGTTGATCTAATGAAATATGCTGAAACTTTCGAGATTCAGGTTACCTCTGGAATGAGAAAACAGGATTTGATTTTCAGGATCATAATGCAATATTCTCAGAATGGTAATACTATAGTAGGTTCAGGTATTCTGGAAATTCTCAACGAAGGATACGGATTCTTGAGAAGTGATAATTACAATTATCTTCCAAGTTCCGATGATATATATGTTTCTCCTTCACAGATCAAAAGATTTGGATTAAGAACAGGTGATAAAACTGAAGGGCTTGTAAGAGCTCCCAAAGATAATGAGAAGTATTTTGCATTAGTAAGGGTTGATAAAGTAAATGACGAACCCTCGAATAACAATAAAAGCAGGATACCTTTTCCAGAATTGACCCCCTTGTATCCAATGGAACTTGTGAATCTTGAATATGATTATAAGGAAATGTGTACAAGAATAATGAATTTGCTATCACCAGTTGGAAAGGGTCAGCGTGGATTGATAGTATCGCCTCCAAAAGCAGGAAAGACTATATTGCTTCAGAGAATTGCTAATGCCATAACAGCAAATCATCCTGAAATATATCTTATAATTCTTCTCATAGATGAAAGACCTGAAGAAGTTACTGATATGGAAAGGAATGTAAAGGCTGAGGTTATAAGCAGTACTTTTGATGAAGCTCCTGAAAGGCATGTTCAGATTACTGAAATAGTAATAGAAAAGGCAAAAAGAATGGTTGAATCAAAAAAGGATGTTGTTATTCTTCTGGATTCAATAACTAGGCTTGCCAGAGCATACAATGCAGTTCAGCCTCATAGCGGTAAAGTTCTTACAGGTGGAGTAGATGCTTATGCCCTGCAGAAACCAAAAAGATTTTTTGGAGCTGCAAGAAAGATTGAAGAAGGAGGTTCTTTAACTATAATAGCAACTGCCCTTATAGAAACTGGAAGCAAGATGGATGAGGTTATATTTGAGGAGTTCAAGGGAACAGGAAACCTTGAAATAGTCCTGGATAGGAAATTGGCTGACAGAAGAATCTTCCCGGCTATAGATCTTAATAAATCTGGAACAAGAAGAGAAGAACTTCTTTTCGATGAACAGACACTCAACAGGATCTGGATCTTAAGAAGATTCTTGAACGAGCAAGCAACAATAGAAGCAATGGATTTCCTGAAAAAGCAACTTCAAAAAACTAGATCAAATCAGGAATTCCTTGACAGCATGAATACATAAAAACCTGCCTTGTTAAAAAAGCTAAAGAATTTAATCATATATTTAGTGATAGTAGTTTTTATTAAAATACTGTCATTGTCTTCTTTTAAGATATCTTTATGGATCGCTGATAAAATATCCATTCTGTTGTTTCATATAAGTAAAAAAGAAAAGCAGATGGCAAAAAAAAACATAGAAAGAATACTTAGGATTGAACATCCTGAAGAGCTTATTAAAGACATTTTCAAATTGGCAGGAAGGAATTTCATATATGCTATAAAGCAATTGGAAATGACGCATACTGAGATTCTTGAAAACTGGATGGTTGTTATAGGCAACAATGAAATGCAGAAAGCATACAAGAAAGGGAAAGGGGTTGTCTGCATAACAGCTCATCTTGGTTGCTGGGAGCTTATTGCAACAACAATAGCAGCGCTTGGATATCCAACTCATGTTGTTGCCAGAAAAGTATATGATGAAAGATTGAACAAAATTCTCGTTGATTATAGAAACAGGATGAAAGTGCATTCCCATGATAGAGATGAGGATGTAAAAGGGATGATGCTTGCCTTGAGAAAAGGAGGCTTGCTTGGGATACTAATGGATCAGAATACAAGGGTAGAGAACATAATGTGTGATTTTCTAGGCTGTCCAGCAAGGACACCGTCTGGTCCTGTAAGTATTGCTTTAAAAACTGGAGCTGCAATTGTCCCCTTATTCATTCATTTAAGAGATGATGGAAAGCAAGTACTGGAAATAGAGAAGGAAATAGATATAAACGAATTTAAAGATCTTGATAAAAAAGAAAAAATAAAAGCTTTAACGGAAAGATGCAATGCTATAATTGGAGCAAAAATAATGAACCATCCTGAACAATGGGTATGGTTTCATGACAGATGGAATAATGAATGAGAATTTATACTTTCTAAAAGAATTATCCCTTTTCAACTTCATGCTTCATAAAGAAACAAGGATAGGTTTTGAAGCCCCTATTACAGTAATAATTGGTGCAAATGGAACTGGCAAAACACAGATACTTGATGCAATGCTTCTTCTTTTGGGATACCCCACTTCAAGAATCAGAAAAGGAGAAATGCACACTCTTGTTGGATCATATAGTGAGAAAGCGATTATAAAAGGTAGCTTCAGCTGGAAACCTCAATATGATATGGGACAATGCCTGGGAACTACCCTGCCCTCCTCTGATCTTTCCGGTTTCATGCTAGAACTTATAATATCAAATAAGGGAGAAACTTTTTATCAACTATCAACAGCCAACAGGATTTTCAAGCCTTCAAGAGCTCAAGTAAGAAATCTTTTTTCCCAGATTTCAGTCCAGGGAGATAACAGACTCTCCTTTACAGAAGAAGGAACGGTTAACATATTTGCAGGAGAAAGTCCCAGAACTAAATTGGAGCTTCTTTTAAAGACAACAGGATTGCTTGAAACGAGAAAATCTATACTGGAGGCTATGGAAATATCACAAAAATGCAAATATTCCAATCAGCCCTTGAAAGAAAGACTGAAACTGGAGCTTGAAAGACTGACAATTTATGAAGATAATCTCTCTTATATCAACAAGAGAAAGGATCTTGAAGATGAGATCAGGATCCTCGAGATAGAACTTGAATATACTAAATTCAATCAACTCGTGCAGCTGATGAACAAAACTGAAGAACAGATTATTTCCAAGAAGGAGCATATTTCAAGGATTAATGAACAATTAAAAAATCTGGAAATTGAAGAAGCAAAAGTAAAAGAAAAACTTGCTAATCATAAAAAGGAAAAAACTGAACATCATGTAAAACTGGAAAACGTAATTCAGGATCTTGGTAGATTAAAGCATTTGGTTAATGAAAAAAGAGAGAAACTCAAGAAAAATGGAGAAGAAATACTAAGGATTGATGCTTTTCTTAGCAAGAAGGACAATGACAAAACTCTTGAGGAAATCAATAAGCTAAAACAGGAAATAGCAAGAAAAGAAGTCAGGAAATTGGAATTGGCAGAAAGGGAAAGCATATCTAAAATTCAATATCAAATTCCTATTAATACTTGCTTGACTTGCATTAAAAAAAATAATTACGACTTCTTTCCTTCACTTGAAGATTCTCTCACAAAGCAAATAAACTATCCATGGTGGGACAGATATATCTGGGAAAACTATTATCTCCGATCAGACATATCATCTGGTCTGTACTTGCATATAAAAATGCTTGAAAATATTGAAAAGGAATTCCTGAAAAAGGAGAAATCTTATATTAATGAATCATTAAATACATTATGTGAGAAACTTGAGAATTTAGAAAAAACATACAGACCTACAAACAAGCTAATTGAAGAGAGAAAGGAATGCCTTGCAAAACATGAAATAATGAAAAAGGAACTTGATGAAGAACAGGAAAGGCTATTTGAAACCAGTAGAAATCAAAGAGATTTAGAAACAAAGATAGAGATGCTTGATAAATTCATAGATAATCTCAAAGATGAAATAATAAGAATTGGCAGAGATATCCTGGATTTCAGAAAAAATCTTGATAAAGAAAGTTCTATTCAAGATGAAATTGAGAAAATTCTTTTGTTACAGAAAGAGAATTTAAGGTTGATGGAAAAATCATTGCCACAAACTGAAATAGTTTTCAGTAAATTCAGGGATATATCGTTACTTGAAAGGGAGATATCAAGAAAAAAAGGATTATTGCAGGGAATGAAATTCGCATCTCTGAATCAGGAGCAATATGAAAAATTGAAGGAGAGAGTTAATATCTTGAGAGATGAAATTGAAGGCAATGAAGAGCATCTATCAAACATACAAAATGATCTGGAAACAAGACTTAACAACTGGCAAAAAACCTTGAATCAGGTAGTCAATCAGCTTAAGGAACACATGCAGATATTACTTGGGGGGATTTTTGCTGGAGTGGAACTGAAGCTCAATGATATATTCGATATACCTAAAGCTGGTCTTGAACTAAGATTCAAAAGAAGATTATCAAGATATTTCGATTTATCTAATCTAAGTGGAGGAGAAAAAGTTCTTGTAATTGAAGCTCTTATCTTGTCATTTCATCTTTTAACCAGATCTCCACTTCATGCTATAGACGAGTTCACTCAGAAGCTTGATATAGAATTCAAAACCCTTGCACTTGCAATGGTTCTCAATACTCTTGAAACAATAAAAACCAGACATAAAGATGACTTTTTCCCGCAGTTCATTCTCTTATGTCCTGAATTGCTGGGGATAGAACTTGATAGGTTGCCTCAGGTTTCCACATATATATTGGGTGTCAGCAATGAATGATGATATGCGGTCATCTCTCTGGAAAATGCTTTTCAAATATAAAGATGCGGAAAACAGGCAAATTGCTATCCCCCTTGAAGAACGTGAAAATGACAGGAAACAGTTGAATGAATGGTATCCTGAATGGGAGAGATTACCTGATCTTGTTGCAGATAGTCAAACTCTTTTTTTTATGATTGCCCTGAAAGATGCCATACACAAAAATCTGCTTTTTGATAATATTGATCCATCAGAACGGTGGAAATGGTTCTCAAACCTTGTAAGAAAAGCAACATATCCTGTCCTGCATATATCTTCGGAAGACAGGAATTATGAAATAAAGCTTAAGAAAATTATCCACAAAAATTTAAATGAACAAAAACAGAAGGATATTGTAATTGATAAAGTAATAGAAATAGACTCGCTAATAAAGAGAAAATCAATAAATGAAGAAATGATAGAAAAAACAAAAACTGAGTTGGAAATGAAATTCAAGCATTCAGACAACAAAAAGGAATTCTATGAAAACCTTGATCTTCTTGAGGCACAATTATTTAGTCAGATGATAAGCATGAAAGAAGGTCATAAATCTGTTTTTCTAATCAAGCATTTCAAGGGGAGTTAATGGAAGCACATGATGCAGAATTATTCCTGGCTTTAACGAACAGACGAAGGAACAAGAAAGGAGAACTGGTAATCGGGATAACATATTCTGACTTAATCAAGTCAACTGAAAATGATTTTGAGACCATAAAGACAAGTTTAGATAGTATACAGGAATATATCGAGCCTCTTGGATTGACTATTGTAAATGTAGATTTCAAGGGAGAGAAGCATTTTGCAATTGTTTCTGTTTTCCCATCTCCTTCAGAACTCACTGAAGATTTGCTGTCTCTTCTAGGATTAATTATTTCAATCTCAGAAGAGAAAGATAATGCTTGTAAACCTGTAGATTTGAAATACCTTAAAAAAACTGTTCTGGATAACAACTATTTAAATTCTAATCAGCTGGAAAAAGGCATCAAGCAGCTTGTTAATCTGGGATATATTATCAAAAATCCTTCTTCTATTGAGTATAATATCAGATTACTTCTTGAGTATCCAAAAGAGATAAGACAAAAAATAGCTATTGAAGCAAAGCTTATATTATAAAAGAAAATAGATGATTTTCGAAGATTTTTATTTATTAAAGTCTTTTTTATATTGACAAGGAAATTCCAAATGTTGATTTGCTACAAAGTCAAAGAGGTACTGTATAGGGAGCAGGGGGTAAAATTATGAATCTGTGTCCATTCCTTTCAATATCAGCTAACACAAATCCTAACCAGGATAAAGTTGATTTAACTTGTATAAGAGACAAATGTGAGGTTTTTGATTTAGAGCATGATCGATGTTCTCTATGGGTTTTAGCTCATATGCTTACAGAAAAGCAGGTAGATAAATTCACTGATAATGCTGAAGAGATAGAAAAGAACGTTAATAAATTGCTTGAAAGTCAGAGATCAATGAAAGGAGCAATAGAGCAAATAGTATCTACTCTAGCTCCTCAATCATTAAAGACTCTTGCAATAGAAGTAACCAAGGAGATTGCTAAAACCAAACCTACTGAAACATCAGCTGCAAAGGATGGAACATTAAAAGATCCAATGCTTGCTGCAGTTGAAATAATAGCTTTGAAGCAAGATGAATTGAAAGAATCACTTGCTAAAATTGGCAAAGAAGGTCTTGAATTAAAAAAGCCTGCATGGATTTCTGATTTATCTTCCATTTTTGAATCCATAAGCAAATCAGTAAGTGAGAAAGCTACAAGTTCTGATGAAAAAGCAGATGCAGTAAAATTCGAAGCTAATCTGAAAGAGATAATCAATCAATTATCCGCGATTTCGCAATTCTCCCAAAAGAATAATCACGATAAGATAGTACCAATTCTGGAAAGCATAAAGTCAGGACAGGACGGATTTATTCCACTAGTTGACAGTATTTCTAAATCCATTTCATCTCTTGGTGAATCTCTTTCAACAAAATCGAAAAAAGGTAAGGGAGAAAACGATTTAGAACCCATAATTGAATCCCTGAATAATTTTGAAAAGCAATGGACAGAATTTCTTACAAAGCAGCCATTTACACCATTACCAGACATATCCAATAAAATCCAGACTCTTATTGAGATTTTATCTCCGCATATTACGGAATATGTGCAGGAACAGAATAAGATCTTTATAACAAAGCTGGATTCTATAATATCAGCTTTAGAAAACATGAAGAAACTCTCAGCTGAAGGCTCACAATCTGGAATAACTCTGGAACCAACAAATCAGGCAATTGACAAGGTTTCCAAACTTCTGGAAGCTAATTTTGCCAAACCTCTTGATTTATCTGAAATCCAGCAATATCTCTCTCAGATAAATGATCAGATTTTAAATCTGTACAAAGCAGTTACAAATCTTGATACGAATATAAGTAAGACTAATGTTGGAGAAATAAAGACTTCAATAAATGAACTATCAACACAATTATCCAGTATAAATACTGAAAAACTTTCTAATCTAGCAAAAGTAAGTGCTGATCTTCTTGTAATAAGAGAAAAGATTGAGAAACAGGATTTAACTTCAATCCAAGAATTACCATTACTCCTTATTGAACTGACAAAAACCATAGATCAGATTCCGAAATCAATACCTCCCTTAGATCTGACAGTAGTTGGTTCAGAAAAGACACTTGCAGAGATAAAAACATTGATAGAAACCAAGTTGGGGGAAAACAAGTTGGAATCTTTGCAGGAGATTCCTGCATTACTTGGTGAGATAACAACGATTATCAAAATGATTCCAA
This sequence comes from Candidatus Coatesiibacteriota bacterium, assembly GCA_016927185.1. GTDB lineage: Bacteria > JAFGND01 > JAFGND01 > JAFGND01 > JAFGND01 > JAFGND01. The sequence goes on along the minus strand of JAFGND010000071.1, from coordinate 81,270 downwards.
AATCCTTTGAAACTATAAATTTAAAAGATACAAATGAATTACTGAAAGAGATGATAGCAATTCAAAAAGAAGTACTTCTTAATCAGCAATCATTATCCCTTACACAATCTGCTATTGGAGAAAATATTAATAAAGCCATTGAAGCCTTCTCCTCAAGCAGCAAGGAGTTATTCAATCTTATAGTAGATCAGGGCAAGAAATATGATCTTTTAATCAAGGAAACAAGAGCTAATCAGGCTAGCCAGCATAATGACAGAGGTATGTACTTGTATCATCAGAAAGCTTTCATTGCTGCAATATCTGAGTTTGAGAAAGCATTGGAACTTGATCCTGAAGTAGTTGAAGTTCTTAATAATATTGGTCTGGCTTACATAGAGATAGGACAAATGAACAAAGCTGAGGAAGCATTCAAGAAACTGCTGGAAAAAAGACCTAATCTGGCAGAGACATATAATAATTTAGGCTGGTTATATTATAGCCTGGAGGATTTTGACAAGGCAGTAGATATGTACAGTAAATCCCTTGCTATTAATCCTTCGTTTGTCCAGGCAATGCTTAATCTAGCCTCAGTTTATGAAACCCAGAAAAAACTTAAGGAAGCAATTAATACATGGGAAAAACTAATGGTAATAGATCCAGACAATCAAATAGCAAAAGAGAAAATTGGCATTTATAAAGGTTCTGTATAGCAAATATGCGATATTTTGATATTTTAAGGGTGCAGTTGTTGCACCCTTTTTTTTAAATTAATTGACAAAACAAAAATAAATCTGAAGGAAAGTATAGAAATAACAAAACTCAGTTTTAAATAATTACATGATTTTAAAGATCATTTCTCTTTTTATATTAAGTTTATCTTTGCCAAGCACGGATGAACCAACCCATCTCGCTGAATTGCTTATAAAAGCAAATATTGTAGTTGTTGCAGAAGTTACAGGAGGTAATGCTGAGGAAAAAAAGGTAAAAGTGATCAAGATACTAAAAGGCAAAATTATGAACATGAATCTGCACATACAGAGAAAAGGAAAAAGCAAGGAAGCAAAGCATGACCCAAATGAAGAGCTTTTCTTCGAGGCAAAACCAAAAGAGAAATGGTTACTTTTTCTTAGCTGGTATTATGGAATAATACTAGCTCAGCCTTCTCCTGCAAGTTATCCTATAAAAGATAAAGCAGGTAATGATAGAGTGGATTTGTTATCAAAGATGCTGCCAGTTTTACAATCAAGACAAAAACAGGAAAAAATAACAAACATAAAAAAACTGTTAAATAGCAATGAAAAGTCAGAAGAACAAGCTGCAATAGAATTATTAGGTTCTCTTGATATAAATCAGTATTTTGAATTCTTCATAGAGTTAATGGGACATCAGAAACAAAGTATTAGAGATAGGACTGCGAACTATTTGCAGGAAATGCGTTCTGTTGATCTTAACAAGAAACTATATAATACTTTAGAACACAGCAACAACGAAGAATTGAATAAAATCATAATTGAAATACTCATTAACAAGAAAAGCAAGAATCTTCCAAGATATGTAATGAAATATCTTAAATCTCCTGATCCCAGATTAAAAGAGCTGGCACTTATATCTATCAAGGAAGCGAGTTATTCACAAGCTCTTCCTGATATACTGCTTATGGTTGCAGATGAAAACAGCAATGTAAGAAAAGAGGCTTTAGAAACAATGAAGGCATTGGGTTTGACAAAACTCAGTACTGTGGAAAGAGAAAAAATCTCAGATACATTACTATATGCACTTCAAAGTGATGATGAAAATATCAGAGTTCAAGCTATGAGAGCCTACCCTCAGATTATTAAAGATCCTTATAAACTCAGGTATTTCTATAATCTTGTTGAAAATAAACTCAAATCCAAGAATCCGAGAGAAAGAGAACAGGCATTGATTACCATAAATGAAGCAGAATACCTATCAATCATAAATACTTTCCAGATGACTTTAATCTATATCCTTGATAAAGATAATAATGTAAGGAAAGCAGCATCTAGATTAGGGCTTTTTACTTTCTCTAATATAATAGTAAGCCTGATGATTCTGCTATTTATGCAATTCATTTTTTTCTTTGTTGCATATCTAGCTGAGAAAAGGAAAAGATTTAAACTTCTTTTCAATACTACATTGAATAAGTTCTTGTGGGGATTAATAACAGGAGTTGGTTTTGCCATAATCATATGTTTCTTTCATAATAAGATAGATTTGAAGATAAATCTGGTTCATATTTTGTTATACTTTCCGCTGGTGACTGGCTTAGCTTTTTCTTTTCTAAATCTTGTCCCCACAATACTTGCAAGAGAAACAGGAATCCCTCAATATCATCAAACTTTCATCTTTGGCGTTGCCTTCTTTTTCGTAATGATGTTTTTTATTAATATAGGATTGAGATTGAGTCTAGTTTTCTTTGGACTTCCTTTTATCATGTGGTTTCCATTCAGACCTTATCCATTCAGAAAGAAAAAAACAAGATATATCATTGCTTTTTTTCTCGGTTTCATACCTTTCATTTTTGCAGGAATATTTGTTGCACTTTCTTGTGCTTTTCTTTCCGTAATAATGATGGAAGTTTTCGAAAATAATAGAAAAGCTACAATTGAACCTTAATTATAACCAGGCTTCCTTTATATACCAATCTATTGTTTCAGTAAAACCTTTTTTAAGATCCCAAGAAGATTTGTAATCAAAATCCTTTTCAGCTTCTTCATCAGAACAAGCCCAGTTAAAAGCCAGCATTTCCACTGCTTTTTCCCTATTCAATGTATTTGTTTTCTTCTGTAATTTTCCAAGAAGCTCTCCCAGCTCTCCAGCAAAATGGACACCATAAGAAGGTATTGGAAGTCTTATTGGTTTTATACCCATGATTTCTTTTATAGTATTGATAATCTCATCCCATGTATGACAGCTTCCATCTGTCAGGAAATAAGTACCACTTATAGTATTATCACTTAAAACCGCATTTATGCTTCCATTAACCAGATCCTTTACATATATCATGCTAAGTATTCTATTCCCTGTAATAATTGGTACGAGATTGTACTTCTTTGCCAGTTTGAAATATATGAAAACATCCTTGTCTCGAGGTCCATATACTACAGGAGGTCTTATTATTGTATAAGGAAGTGTGCTTTCTATAACAAGCTGTTCTGCATTAAGCTTACTTTTACCATAAGTACTTATCGGATTTGGTTCATGCGAGATTTTGATTAATTCATTTCCTTTTCCTGGTCCAGAAGCTGAAAGAGAGCTAAAGAATAAAAATCTCTTTAAATTATTCTGCGTATCCAGAGCAATATTCATTAGGTTCTTGGTTGCTTCTACATTAATCCTGAAGAAACTGTCTTCATCTAAAGATTTGGTTAAACCCGCAAGATGGAATATGTAATCGAATTGCAACTTCTTGAAAAAATAAGTAAGTTCATTTATAGTCAGGATATCACCATAAAATTTATAGAGATCAGCATAATCCATTTTATCCAGATACTTTGGATCTCTTACTAATGCCCATACTTGATGTCCTCTTTTTATCAATTCCTCTACCAAGTGAGAACCAATAAAACCAGATGCTCCTGTCACCAGAGTCCTTACTTTTCTTGCCATTATCTGGATTCTCCCCATTCTGGAGATTCAAGTATCTGAGTATCATCTGGAAGAGACTTGAGATAATATACATTATATTCTGGAAGCTCTGATTTCAACTCCAGATCTTTCATTAATCCACTACTCAAGCCAAGTTTCAAATCAGGATATTTTTGATTTAAATAATACAATGCATGCAAGGCGCGCATATCTGTAAACAATACTACTGCTGGTCTTTTCGCATTAAGTACTATATTCCTTGCCTCTCTAGTAGGAAAACCTTTCTTGACAGCATTGCTTTGAATTATGTTTCGAGATATATGCTGCTTTAAGGGAATATAAAAGGCGAAAGATAACAGAAAAAAACCTATTATAATATATCCCATAAAGGAATAAACAGGAATTCCAAGTTTTTTTACTGACTTTGCTGCAGTCTCAATTCCCTTTATCGTAAGCAGTATAAGCAAGGGTATTGCTGCATAGAAATACCTTGCACCATAAGGAGTTATGGGATTATTTTGCATAATAACTTGATATACAATTGCAATCATCAAAATCAACATGAATATTTTTGTCCAGTGATTTTCAAATCTGTTTCTACCGAATATCATAAATATGATAATAAATATTAATGAATTACCCCACCATCCAAACAGGTCAAAACTCAACAAAATACTGTATATATATACCTGCAATATACCCTTGAAGAAAGTCCAGCCAAGAGAAAACGGAATCAGCCTTGTTGTTACCCATGGAGAGACCATGCTCATTGGGGTAATAAAAATGGAGCCTGAAAACAAGTAATTAGTCAGAAAGATAACAAATAACCATATACCTCCTCCTAAACCAAAAAACAAAAAAGGTTTAATGGATTTTTTTCTCAGTTTATAGATTATCAAAATCATAAGGATAAATACTATCGGTAACGTTTCAAGGGGTCTTATGAAAAATGCAAAACCTATAGAGAAACCACTGAAGAAAATATTTATATCCCTCTTCCTTTTCAGAAACAATTCCAGCAAATAAAAAGCAAGCAACAAGAAAAGCAGATGATCACAGTGAGACATATAACCTGAGGATATGAAAATATGAAACGGTGATAAGAAAAGAAGAAAAGTTGCCCATGTTGCTATTTTTAATCCAAATACTTCTTTAAAGAAAAGAAATAGCATCAAGCAAGTAATACTTCCCAGCAATGCTGGTATAAGAAAATCCATCCCAAGTAATATTCCAATGGAAAGTGGGATTGAATGTCCCAGGAAATGTCCTCCAAACATCCTGTTAATGCCTGTATATACTGCCATATAGGTAAGATGTCCGGGAGGAGGGGGTTCTCCCCAGAGTTTCAACCTTGCGAACAGATTAGCTTGTATCAAATAACAAGTTTCATCTATACTAATTGCACCACTTTGCAGAATATAAATATTTATGATAATGCAGATTATGAAAGTCAGTAACAGTATTATCAAAAGTATTCTCTTCTCAAAATTTGCTTCAATTTTAATTTTTATTTTATTGAAAACCTCATTACCATATCTGGATAATCCAAACGAAACCAGAAATAAACCGATAAGAAATGAAGGCACTGATTTAAACCCTCTTAATGTAAATTCGAAACTGTCAGGATGAAGTGGATTGTAATGGATAATATTTGTAAAAAAAGTTGATATATATCTGGTTTTATACTCGTATAAAATGCCAAATAGAAATAAGCTTATACCTGATAATAAAGCAATCCATTCAATGAGAATTCGCTTCTTTTTTAATTCCATAGTCTTTCAAGAATTCTCAATACACCCATTACTTTCATTGTCTCCAGCAAATATCTGAATGGTTTTTCAGCAATAAAAGCAATATTATAGCTGCAAGTATAATAACAAGGAGTATTAGTATAGCAAGACTTGATTTTTTTCATTTGATTCTCTGCAATTTTCATTGCCTCTTCAAATGGAATATCAAGTAGATTTGCGAAAGAAGGAAAATCATTGCACACTGCTATACTTCCATCTGCATGAAGATCCATAAATAATCTTGATGCTCCACAATCAGGCAATTCATTCTTCAAAAGATAATCCTTGCATCGTTCATAAAACTCAGAGAATTCCCAAAAAGGCTCTCCCTTCCTTCTCTTTTTTGCGATTTCTTGAAACAAGTTTGCTATTTCATTTATTACTTCAGGAGGATTATCTTCAAATAGACTATTATCGGATCTGTGATAGAACTCAGCACCATTATTTACTGGAAAAACGCTTAAAAAGAAATTATTTTTCTTGATCCAGACAACCATATTTTCAAACTCCTTATAATTCTCCCTAGAAATTGTCATAGAACACTTTATTGTTTTGTTTGTTGATTTCCTTAATAATTCAATGTTTTTCATCAATATACTAAAACCATCCACTCCTCTGAGCATTTCATACTTTTTTTCATCAAGGCTATCCAGACTAATTGCTATCTGAAGCAAATTCTTACATTCATTCAACCTAATTATTTTATCTTCATCAAGAAGAAGACCATTTGTATTTATAGTATAAAGAAATCCAAGTTCATCGAGCAAACTGGTAAACTCGAACAGGTCTTTTCTGAGTAAAGGTTCTCCTCCTGTTATTTCAACCAGAATTAAACCATTTTTCTTGAGATGAGTGAATATCTTTCTTTGCTCATCAATTTTTAGTTCCCTGACATCATGCTTCCATACACTGCACATAAGGCATCTGCAATTACATCTATTTGTGATATTATAACTTATTGCAGATATCTTGCCTTTTCTGAGTTTATATAGCAATTGCAATGTTTTAAGAACGAGCATAGATGAACTAACTTCTTCTGAAATCTGCTATTTCGTTCTTGTTTATTAATCCCAGTCTCTTTTTGAACAAAAACTGCAGATTCATCATGCCATCTTTCCACAAATTAAGCTTAGATGGACCTTGTCTGTCATGATATCTGAATATTATTGGGACTTCTTTTACCTTTAATTCTTTTTTTCTGAATGCTTCAATTTTCAGTTCCTCACTGAAAGGCATTCCATCACTTGTCAAATCAAATAAATGAAGAATATCGTGCTTAAAGACCCACATTCCAGATTGACTATCAACAAGATAGCAGAAAAACAATATCCACAACGTTGTTGTCAATACTCTGTTTCCTGCAAGCCTGAGGATTGATTCAATATTGAAATGCCAGTCTGTAGGCTTTCTGCAAGCGGAAATAAAATCAAGATTCTCATTATGTAAGACTTCAAGCAAATAGGGGATTTTGTCAGCAGGATATGTAGCATCTCCATCCAGTGTTGCTATATAATATCCTTTTGCAGCAGCTAATCCAGTTTTATAAGCTCTTCCATAACCTGGAATTTTCTCAAAGACAACTCTTGCTCCTAGTTCTTCAGCTACTTTGCCAGTATTATCAGTTGAGTTATTATCAACAACCAATATTTCATCAATAATATCTCCAAGCTCTTTTATTTGAAGGATTGTATCCTGGATACCTTTTTCCTCGTTAAAGCATGGTATAACAACACTTACCAGATTGCTTTTAAACATAATCTCCCTTCAAAAAAGCGATAGATTGAGAACAAAAGTTGTCATACAATCGTCAAGCAATTTATATTTTTAAGTTTTCCAGTAAAATTGGTTATGGAAAGCTATTTCCTTTTATGGTTGATTTAAGAATTTTCTCATATTTATGAGTCTGCAAAACCTTTTTAAACTTGACTTAAACTGCCTGTATATGTTTATTTTTTCAAATTTTTTTTAAGGAGTTCAAATGTCAATAGACTTCTATTTTGTTCATACCAAGGCAGAGATAAAGGAATTCTTATCAGTTCTAAATAAAGATTACTCTAAACTTGGAACTCATTACAAACCATTGCTTGAATATCTTGAAGACAATCTTGCAAGGCTATTGATTCTATTTCCCCATATTGAGTTGGCAAAAGAGAAATATGGTTTAGATACTCCTTTACCATATGCAAAAGATTTTTTCAAAATACTTCTTGAAAGCCCTCCAAGAGAAACAAAAAATCTTCTTCAAACTTACTTTATATTGCATTTCCTGGGTGAAAACAGGGCATGGGTAAAGAGTCTTTCTCACATGAGAAGCTTAAGAGCTTTTACTCAGGATATTTACAGAAAAAGCTTACTTTCATTCAGAAAAGGATGGATAGCTTTAGTAAGATCTTACTTGAGAGTCCTTTCTCAGTTTTTTAGTGATACAATATATTTACCTTTCGCTCTTCTAAATGTAGGAAGTCTGAGCGATCAGGATGACGTTGATTTATGCATTATTTATAATGAAGAAGATGATAAACAAATGGCTAACAAGACAATTGTTCAGATAAATCAAATACTTCATTCCAGTGGATTAATTCCCCACCATTATCTATCAGAAACAATAGGGAATCAATCCTTTGCATTAAATCAACATGAGTTCATAAAATACTTCGATGATAATAGAGGAGATTTTGTTGTCATATCACAAGCCCTGGGATCATATTTTGTTGCTGGTGATAATTACATGTATAATCTTTTCGAAGACGAAGTACTTGAAAGATTCTATTTCTCAGATCCAACAATGAATTATTACCACGAAAATTTTCTGTTTAGCGCATTATCAGAAATAAACAACCTTGTAAAATTCAAGCCACAGGAAGGTATGATAAATCCGAAAGAAACTGGCTACAGATTAATAAAAGCTCTTGTAACAAGCATTAAAAGCATATTCAGGATAAAAAACAAATCCATATATCAAACAATATATGAACTAAGTCTAATTGATAATAACCACAGTGAAATCTATGCAGACCTTGCTCAACACCTTGCTTTCATTGATGTTTTGAGAATGACTTATCAGGTAGCAGTGACAGAACAGACAGATATAGATATTACAGAAGAAGGAAATGATATTCTTAACTGGTTAGCTGGTGTAATGGGATATATAGGAAAAAACAAATGTGAACAGCTTCTAAACAATTATAAGAAAACCATTGCTGAACTCCACAAGACATCTGAAAAGCTGGTGGATAATGTAATTGTAAATCACTTAAAAGGTATGAACATTGGTTATACTGAAAGTTTCAAGCAAGGATGGATGCCAGATAGCAAGTATTTATTTGCGTTTTTCAATATCAAAGATGAAAAAGCGATACAAAATCTCATTAGTGAATTAGAGGATAGAGGACTTGCTCTCAATACAATTAAGACAGCAAAGCAGCTAAGTGATCTTCACAAAATAGGCAGCAGATATTTAAAAGGTTTCTGCGACGAGCTCTATGCAAGATTTCCAGAGCATATAGAACATCTTGATGATAATGATTGGTTCAAGAAAAAGATCAGGCAAACGCTTCAGGAATATACGCTATCAAAAAGACTTGATAACAAATCTGAACTTCTCCAGTCTTTTTACTATCTTGAATTTGTAAGACTTTCAATGATAAAGCTGGGATTCATAAATATAATACATTTTAACAGGCAATTTACTAGATTCTATGATCTGTTTGCTCTTACATTGCTTGAGTTATGTCATTCAGCAACAGTAAAAGAATTGCATGAGAGATTCAGGGATAAAAATCCTCCCAGTCTGAAAGATAGCATTTTATTCCTCTCTACTGGTGGTAATGGAAGAGGAGATAGCTATAATGAAGATTATGATGCCGTAATACTTGTTGATGATTTATCAGAAAAAGAAGAAAACATGTTCAAGAGTATCGTAAGCAAGTTTTCTACATTTCTTTTCCAGGTAAGAACAAGATTGCATAATTATTTCACTGAAGAAATTGGCACAATCCTTATTGATTTCCAACAGATAAAGGATCTTCTTGAAAACGATACTGAACAGGATTTCATTTACAGGTCTCAATTGCTTGATGGACATGTAATAATAGGCAACAAGAATTATAAGTATAGATTTGAAGAGGAGATAAGGAAGAAGTATGTTTTTGATCGCTCAAGGATTTTTATAGAAAAAATGCTGAAAGAACTTTATGAAAGACGTTCATACTATGAGAATGAACCTAATAATATAAAAGAAGCACCAGGTGGTTTAAGAGATATTGTAATGGTTCTTCATATGCTTAAATCCCATCTGAATGTTTCAGAATCTATACCAAGGATTGCAATAGAAAAAATGCTTGAATTGGACATTCCTATAAAGAATGAGCTTATTGACCTGGAGCAAAATCTTATTGAACTGAAAAATATAAGAGATCTCTATTTTCTGACAGTAGCTCAGGATAATACTCTCTATTTTGATTATATGGAAGAAACTGAAAAAATCTGGCAGAAAGTTGATCCAACAGGAGGTCCAGCTAAAAATAATAACAAAGTGAATATTTCCATAGAAGCTTTTTATAATTCCCAGAGAGAAAGAGGAATAAAAGCCATGGACAAGATTATTGAATATTTAACAAGGAAACTTGAAATCTGCCAATAGTACTTAAAACAAATTTTAGCCTCAAATAATGTAATTTGTTTACTGAGAAAAACTTCGATTAATATTATTACTTTATGAATCTGATCATTTGTAATATCTCAGGTTTTCTCTTGACAAATCCAGTGCTTTTATAGGCAAAGAATTTAGTTTATATAAAAAAATATGAGGTAGTTTATTGCTGAACGAAGAAGATTTCAAGGGATACAGAGGGATAGCTAAATCTGTCTTGAAACAGATGAATGCGAGAGTATGGTCAGATGTAGAAATATCAAGTACAAGAGGAATATTCAGGGGAATAATACTTCCAAGAGCAGAAACTCTGGATGATAAATTCATTGTAATGAAATTAAGAAATGGATATAATGTGGGTATTAAGGCAGATAGTATAACAAAAATCAAGGAGTTTGATTATAAAAAAGCAAATTATCAGATTCCTGAAAAGGAATTCCCCTATGATCCCAAAAAACCCAAAGTGACTCTATTAGGAACTGGCGGGACAATCGCTTCTCGCCTTGATTACAGAACAGGAGCTGTTATTCCAGCCTTTTCTCCAGGTGAGCTTTATGGAAGTTGCCCTGAACTTGCAGACATTTGCAATTTGGATACAAAAAAGCTTTTTGGAGTATTCAGTGAAAATATGGGACCCGAGCAATATAAAGAATTATCTAAAGCTATTGATGATGAAATAAAAAAGGGGGTCCAGGGAGTTATAATAGGGCATGGTACTGACACTATGCATCATACGGCTGCAGCTTTATCTTTCATGATACAGAATTCACCAGTTCCAATTGTTCTTGTTGGAAGCCAAAGATCTTCAGATAGGCCATCAAGTGATGCTGCCTATAACCTGATTCATGCAGCAAAAACTGCTGCATATTGTGATATAGCTGAAGTTATGGTATGCATGTTCGGACCAACATCTGATATTTATGGACTCTTGCACAGAGGAACAAGAGTAAGAAAAATGCATTCTTCGTATAGAAGTACTTTCAGAACCATAGGAGATATCCCACTTGCAAAAGTTGAAGATGACAGATTTATTTATCTCAGACAGGATTACAAAAGACGTAGAACAGATACAAATCTCAATCTTCTCCCTTTCTTTGAAGAAAAAGTTGCAATAATTTACTATTATCCAAATATGCAACCAGATATTATATATAGTTTAATAGATAACGACTATAAAGGCATAATAATTGCTGGTACTGGCTTAGGTCACGTAAACAAACCATTATATAACCCTTTAAGAAAGGCTGTTGAAAACGGAATTCAGGTTTATATGACTGTTCAGACATTATGGGGCTATGTCCATATGTATGTCTATGAGACAGGAAGGGATTTACTTAATCTTGGAATAGTACCACTTGAAAATATGCTGCCAGAAGTTGCATATATAAAACTTGGATGGGCACTAGGTTATAAAAGCAATCCAGAAGAAGTAAAGGAACTCATGTTAAGCTCTATTTCAGGAGAAATTACCCCAAGGGAACAATTAAATGGTTATATAATTCTTCAGGGTGGCTTGCCAGAAGTCGAGAAATTTTTAAACCATAACATTTTGTAAGATATGGACTTTAATCCTTTTAAATTAAGTCAGTCAGGCTCACAGAGCCAGGTCAATAAAGTTGTTCTCAATCTTCACAACTGGTTTGTATCAAAGAAACAAGATTGGGAAGAGGAATTCAAGAACTACTTATCAGCAGAACGAAAAGAAATGCTGCTGGATATTCCAGAGGATTTTGTTGGTGAATATAAACAAGCAAGCACTTTTCAAAAGCTTCCTTATGTATTATATAGTCAGAAAATAGCAAGTTTGATAAAATCTGGCTTCATACAAGTAAAATCATCTGCTGAACAAGATCAGATACTTAGTCTTTTAAAAGATTTTCCAATAATCTTAGAAAAAGAAACTGCTACTAAATTCCAGAGTGATTATTTACCTGAGTTAGCAATTTTAGCTTTTAGAAGAGGTTCTGGTTATTTGATCCAGTTACTTAAGTATGCCAAGTTACAAAAAGAAAAAGAAAGAATATTATTCTTGGATTTAGCAGTTGTAATTGGACATTTGGCAGATCATTTTGACTTGGAAATAACCTATGAGTTAACTCTTCTCCATAGGTCTTTCATACTCTTGCAAGATGAAACAAAAAGAAATTACAAGGATGTCTCTACATTTATTGGATTAGTTGAAGGCAATTTCATAGGATTTTATGATGATTCACAGGGAGTTTACAATACTAAATTTATGGAACAAGCATCTCCATTGTATCATCTTCTTGTAACTGTTGTACAGATAAACAAGAAGTATCTTCTCAACTATTTTGACTACCTTGAATCAAAAAAGCAAAGACCAAAATTTGCTTCCATTCTTTCAATTTACGCTGAACACTATAGAAAAATAACTAATCTCATCCAGAATACTCTTTCTCCTAATCAAAAAAGGATTCTCAATAAGATTACATTTGATCTTATCAATAATCTTGATTTGATAGGAGCTACTGAGGATACCTTAAGGGAAGCAAGCAGTTTCATAAAACTGTTACTTTCAAAGATAGATTTATTCGAACCTATTTACTTTGTTTATATTACAAATTACTTATCTAATATACCTAATATTCAAAAATCCATTCCTGTTTTAAACAAGATTCTTAATTATCTTAACAAGAGAGAAACAGAAGCACTAATAGTCCAGAACCTTATAAATGAGATTGGTGAAAATGTTGCTTTCCTTGATGCCCCTCAATGTGAACTTGTTTTAAGCAAAATGCCAAAGGAAGTTGAAGCAGCTCTTATTCAATTTCAATCATTGACTTTCTGGAACACACTGACAGAAGTATTCAAACTTGAGGATGTTCTTGAAGAAGAAGGAATAGAAATTTTCCTTCATTTGATTCATTATTTCGAGGATATTCAGGACATAAACAAGTATCTTGCACAGATTTACAAGATACTTCTTGAGAATAACAGAAATGGTCATCTGCATATAAAAATCCTGTTTGACCTTGAGCAGGTTTATTCTACCCTCAGGGATTTTACTGCTGAAACTAATATTCCTCCCAAGATAAAGACTTTTGAGATATTAATCAAGATATTCGATAAAATTGTCTATAATGACTGTATAAGTTTTCTTAAGCATAAGGGAATTGAAAGACTGGTAAAATCAGTTTTAACATCAGCTGAACCAGTGCAATCTCTGACTAACCTGAACCAGTACCTGGATAATTATCAGCTTGTTGAAAGGAGATACCTGGTAGAGATTTATATAATACTGCAAAGCATCTTCTTTGGAGTATCAGATGCAGATGATTTAAAGACAAGCCTTATATATAGTATAAAAATAATTACGTTGGTTCCGATTGAAAACAGGTTTACCTTCATCCAGGAAGATCTATCAAGATTACTTAGAATTCTTGTAGGTCCTCATCTCGAATCAAGATTAATATTATTGATAGATACTTTGAAATTGCTTGAAAATAGACGTTTCACACCAAGATTCATTAATAAAATCGTTCCAGTGTTATTTCAGCATTTTGGAAAAGAACAGGATGAACTGAAAAGAAGTCTTCAATGGGCCGTTGATATTTATAATAAGAATGGAGATGAAAGTCTGATTTTCAGCAGACTGGAAAGAAAGATGGTCTTTCAGATAGAGACTGTTGGCAAACGAATGAGCAGTGTTCCAAGATTGATAACTCAAATAACATCAAGGATGGGAGTAAGAGAATCTCAAGTAGAAGAATTCATTAAAATGCTTAAAGCAATTGCACTGAAATTCTCCAAACTTGAAATGATGATGCCTCAACAGCGTATTGGAAGCACGAGAATGGTAGTATCTCAGGGGAAGAGCGAAGATAAGAATATAACTGAAATTATAGAGAGATTTCTAAGGGATGGTATAAATAAATTGGTTTTCATCCTTAGCAAGTATCAATCTGTTCATGATCTTTTCCAGGATGAAGGTGAAAATACCCTGATGTATTATCTGGATAAGGTAATGCCATTGGATACTATAACTCAGGAAGATATGAATGTGGCATTTGGAAGTAAACCTGTGTTGTTTGAGAAACGTGGACTTATCTTTATGAATCAACTATTGCCTCACACAGTTGTTTTGCTTGATGGAGATCATGAGAAGATAATCAATTCATTGAATCTTATAATTGAACAAATGGAAAGACAGTATGGAATGATGGATATATCATCATCCTGGTTCCCAAGATTTGCTCCCGAAATAAAACAGATGAATACAAATAGATTGGCTAAATGGCAAGCACAGCAGCTTTCCAAATTACATAATACTTTTGTTGATGCCTTTCACACAATAATTGAAGAAAATTATGAAACAGATAATATTTTCAGGATATTCACAACAAAGCTCAATCATATAACAACTGAAGAACAGCATTTCTATGATCTTGAGTTAGCTCTTAAAGGAAGCATAAAGAAAGCCCTGGGTAATATCATGATTGGTGAAAATGCAAATAATGCTATTTCAGAATTCATTCATACTGTTGTTCATGAGGTTAGTAATGAGAGTTATATAAGGAATCTGGCTGACAATTTTACTTTAAAAGAAAATTATAGAGAATGGTCAAAGAAATTCAATGATATTGAGGATGTCATTCTCTTTTATTCGTCTCTATCAAAAGGTGATATACCTGAAAAATTCAACTGGATGAAGTCAGAAGCATGGTATAAATCTATTATAGATGAGGCATGGGCAAGCAAGGATGGAATAAAGCTTTTTGGCAGCCAGAAGAATAAATCAGAATATTTTGAAAACCTGCCTAGAAAAAGGCTTCTGATAAGCCAGTGGTTCCAGAAGTGGACTCAACAAAATTTAGGTCCTTTTGGCATATGCTTCTTCGAATTGCTTTCCCTTGGGCTTCAAATTGAACATGTTTTTGGATTAATGATAAAAATTCTTGCTTATGGAGAGAATTATCTCTTGCCACAAACAGAAGATGAGTTAAGTATAAAAGTGCCAGCTAAAGTCATCTTCCTGAGAAAACTTGTGAAAGAATTACCTCATATTAGGACAGATCTATTAAGAATACCTCCAACCCAGAGACTAAAGCAGTTTGAAACATCAGTTTATAAAATGCTTATAGAGAAACTTGAAGAATCTGCAATCCAGTCAAGAGTTGCTGATACACTTGAATTGCTTAATCTGGTTCCAGAACAGGCTACAATAAGCTTTTTTATGAGTACCATAAAAACCATTCCTAAACCTCATTACTATTCCAACATGATTTTATTCATCCTTTACCATATTGTTTCAAGAGAATTAAAGAAGTTAATTCCAATTCCAGATGACATTATTCAGGAAACAAACAAGATAATCGGTATAGCAGAATATCAGGATTTGTATTCCCATTGCGGGAATCTATCCGAGAGATTGTCTCAGATAGCAATCTCTAGAGGTCTGGTTTCCCAGGAAATTGCAGACAAGATTCAAGCAGAGATGGCAGAAAAGCAAAAGGAAGATATCAATCTCTTGTCAGTACTCATGGAATTCACTCTAGATCCTGATAAAATTAAGCTGCTCGCTCTTATAGAGGATAATGAAGATGTGATGCAATTATTACAGAATGACTATAATATCTTGCTTCTTGTAAGACAAAAATCTCACCATCCTGAATTGCCAAATATTCTTGCAAGTGGAGTGAGTAATCCTAAACAGCTTCATGCCCGTTTACAATCACTTTAATGCATAAACTGCCTTTTTTCGTTGCATTCAGGTATTTATTTTCAAAAAAGAGGATAAAATTCACATCTTTGACTTCAATAATTGCCATATTAGGCATTGTTTTCGGAGTTTTTGCATTAATTAATGTCATTTCGGTACTGAATGGTCTCCAAAAGGATTTGAGAAATAGATTGCTGATGACAACTCCATCAATAAGAATTCAATACTCAAAACATAAACCTATAAAAAATCCTGATAAAGTTATTTCGAGGATAGAAAAAAACAATAATATAAAGAAAATAAGAAAGTCATACGCATCAAAAGCTTTGTTATCATCAGGAAAGTTTGCTTCAGGAGCTCTTGTTGTAGGCTATGACGAAAAAGAGATAATGAATCGTTATAGCAATTTTGTTGAGACTGGAGAGATAGACTTGAATCCTATAGAAATAGGAAATGAAGTTTATTACCCATTGGTTCTTGGGACTTTTCTTGCTGACAGGCTTCATGCAGTAATAGGGCAAAAGATCAGTATCTCAAACATCTCAGAACTTGTCCCGGGTAACGACAACTTGTTTCCCAAGCAGGTTGATTTCATACTTGTTGCAACTCTTAAAAGCGGTCTTCCATCTTATGATAATGCATCTGCTTTCACTAATCTGGATGGAATAAGATACTGGCTTTCAGAAGATATCAGTACTATCACAGATATTGAAATTGATTTACATGATGTATATAAAGCCCCAGCTATTTCCAGTGAATTCAAGTCACTGATAAAAGATGATAAAATAGAGATACATAACTGGATAGAAGATAACAAGCATCTCTTTTCGTCACTTAAATATGAAAAAATAGTAACGTTCATGATTCTTGGATTAATAATTATAATTGCCGCTTTCAATATAATATCAACGGTATTGCTTTTTATTACTGAAAAGAAAATTGGTATAGCAATGCTTGTTACATTTGGTTTACCTGTTAAGGAAATAAGATTGATATTCATTCTTCTAGGTATTTTTATAGGAATGATTGGTATAATTCTTGGATCAATAATGGGCTTAATAAGTATATATTTCTTGAGTACTTATCCTCTTCCTATTCATGGAAAGCTCTTCCCATTCCAAACAGTACCAGTGCATTTCGAGATAATTGACATAGTATTGATAATATCTGGAGCTTTCATCCTTTCTACTCTGGTAACCTTAATACCATCTGCCAGATTAAAGTATTTTGAACCTTTAGATGTAATTTATAACAGAAGATGAATAAGATTTTTTTCAGGGCATATGCAAAAATAAACCTTTTTCTTGATGTTCTTGGAAAAAGAGATGATGATTACCATGATATACTCAGTGTTGCCTCTCTAATAAATCTTTCAGACTTGATCCATGCAGAAATCAACGGAAAAGAAATAGAAGTATTTTGCTCTGATAGCGATATTCCTGAAGGAAATGACAATCTAGTTCATAAACTGCTTATCATATTGAGAGAAAGAAATTTGCTTAAGAAAGGAATTAAAGTTTTTATTAACAAAGAGATACCTTCAAAAGCAGGTTTTGGAGGGGGAACTTCTGATGCTGCTTTTACTTTAGTTGCATTGAACAAGCATCTCAAGCTAAAGCTTGATAAAAAGCTGCTTAAAGAAATCCTCTTGGAAGTTGGTTCAGACGGTCCTCTTTTCCTGACTAAAACAGGGACGGTTTTGATAGAAGGAAGAGGAGAAATTGTAACTGATATTTCAATGAAGAATTACCCATGGGTAGTTCTTCTATTCCCTTGCGGGATAGTCAGTTCTACTCCTGAATTATATAAAAAAATCAATAATAAATTGACAAAAAAAGAAGCATTATTAAGCAATGCCACTACTTTGCTCCTTAAGAAAGGAGTGCCGTATGAAACGGCTTGGGGTTTTAACCGGTTTGAGGAAATATTGACTACAGAATGCCCTGTAGTTGCAGAAATGACAGGCTTTTTACGAAAGGGAGGTGCAGGGATATCGCAATTGACCGGTACGGGAACCGCTGTTTTTGGACTATTTTCATCTCTGACTGAAGCGGTGAGAGCAGAAAAAGAAGCCATACAGAAAGGTTGGTGGGTAAGAATAACCCAGTTTTACCGGCCTTAGCGTAACCTCAAAAATTATGGAAATCACAGAAATTAAAATCACACCACTGGCAAACCAGAGAATCAAAGCTTATGTTGCCATAACCTTTGATAACGCCTTCGTTATTAAGAGTATGCGTTTAATGGAAGGGCAGAAAGGATTATATCTAAGAATGCCTAGTAGGAAACGACCTACAGGTGTTTATCAAGATATTGCTCATCCGATTAACAATGAAATGAGACAAAAGATGGAGAAGGCTGTTATTGATGCTTATCAAGACAAGATAGCAAATGAAGTAACACCTTCAGAGAAAACGACTGATATGTAACACAAAACTGGGGTGTCGTCAAGCGGTAAGACACAAGGTTTTGGTCCTTGCATTCGGGGGTTCGAATCCTCCCACCCCAGCAAAGACAAGCAGGTTTTTATTTACATAACCTGATAGGAGGTATGCATGACACATCATGTATTGAAAGCAGAGCGACGTACTTCAAAAGGCAAGGAAGCTGCTCATAAATTGAGGGCAAAGGGCTTTGTTTTAGGAGTGATTTATGGTTCATCTATGGTAGAGCATCTACAAGCAGGTGAAGAAAGTATCGGTATTTTCTTACCTCTCCATGAAACAGAATTGTTTCTGAAAAGACGTACATCAGAGCTATTTTATCTTTCATTAGATGATTCTGAAATACCAGTGATCTTGAAAACTGTTCAGAGAGATCCTGTAACTAAAAAAATACTTCATATTGATTTTTATAATGTCGACTTGAAAAAACCAATTGAATACAAAGTTCCAATAAGATGCATCGGTACTCCTGCCGGAGTGAGAAACGAAGGAGGAATACTGGAACATATAATGAGACATCTTGATATTAATTGTTTGCCAGAAGACATTCCTCAATATCTGGATGTAGATGTAACAGATCTCAATATAGCACAAAGTATACATGTGAAGGATCTAAGTTTCGATAAGATAACAATTCTTGATGCACCAAACAGGACAGTAGCGACTGTTCTTGCAACAAGGAAATCAACTGCAGCAATAGCTGCCAAACAGGTGGCAGAGAAAAAGTAAAATTTGTGTTTACAAAGGTTGTTTTTGGACTTGGTAATCCCGGCAGTGAATATGTCTATAGCAGACATAATATTGGATTTCAATGCTTGATAATGCTTATGGATAGGTTAAAACTTGATATACTACATATTCCTGAAGGAGATTACGCAAAGCTAAAATGGGTAAATTCTGAACATTATCTTGTAAAACCTATGACATTTATGAATAGAAGTGGGCAAATAATAGATAAAATGCTGAATTTAATAGATTTCAAGGTTGAAGAAACCTTGACAATTGTTGATGATATTCAAATCCCTTTTGGGGAGATACGTATAAAAAAGAGTGGCTCTTCAGGAGGACATAATGGATTAAAGTCAATGGAAGATGCTTTCAATACAATGGATTTTCCAAGAATGCGAATAGGAATAGGGAGACCGGGGGATGATGATGTTCTTTCTGATTATGTTCTTGATCCCTGGTCAGAAACTGAGATTACAAAAATAAAATCTATTTTGCCTGTAATTGGTGATATTATTATTTTCTGTTTTATGAATCCAATTGAAAAAGCAATTGCTTTTTTTAATGGATTTAACCCTGCGGAGTTCGTGGAAACTTCGCTTTATCCGAAGGGAGATTGAATTGAAAAGAATGTATGAACTTGTTGCGATTTTTGATCCAACTGCTGAAAATGAGATCAGGGAAGAGAGAATTAAAGCATTGGAGAAAATTCTTGAAGAGAAAACAACTCTTTCAAAACCAAAGGAAGTATGGGGGAGAAGAAAACTTGCTTATCCCATAAAGAAAAAAAATGAAGGTATCTATATTTTGTGGACTTTTGAAGCTGAACC
Organism: Candidatus Coatesiibacteriota bacterium; assembly: GCA_016927185.1. Taxonomy (GTDB): domain Bacteria; phylum JAFGND01; class JAFGND01; order JAFGND01; family JAFGND01; genus JAFGND01. Next base: position 61,561 of record JAFGND010000071.1, on the reverse strand, counting down.
TACAGTTATAGATATAATAAATAATCACATTTTCTATGAGGAACTTATAATCAGGAAATTGATAGTAGTTGTTGACAAAAAACATTCAATTAACAAAAAAGAGACTGAGACGAAAGAAACTTAGATTTAGATGTTTGTTCAAGGAGGTTTCACGTGTCTGAAATTCGCCTGCCACATATAAATAAGGTTCTGTTAACTGGTTATTTGACGAGAGATCCTGAGCTAAGACATACAAAGAATGATATTGCGGTTTGCAATTTCAGACTGGCCATATCAAGAAAGTATAAAGGACCAAACAACGAGTGGAAAGAGAATGTATGCTATGTAAATGTAGTTGCATGGAAAAGATTGGCTGAATTATGCGTTCAGCATTTACATAAAAGCAGTGCAGTATTTATAGAAGGTGAACTTCAGAACTACGTAATTGAACTTGATCATAGAACATTAGTTGAGATTAGAGCTTTCAGGATACAGTTTCTGGATAAAAACCGACATTTCCCAATAGAATTGGTAGATGACAGTGAAGATGTGAATTATGGTGATCAAGATAATGAAGAATAATAAATACTTAATAAGGAGTTGAAATGACAAAAAGCAAAGGTGATAAAAAGAAAAAGAAGAAAACTATAAAGAAGCATTCATGTTTCTTTTGCAATAATGAAGCCAATATAGATTACAAGGAAGTACATTTGCTTCAGAGATTTATTACAGAGCGTGGCAAAATGCTTCCAAGAAGAATTACTGGGACTTGTGCAAAACATCAACGCGAACTTACGAGAGAGATAAAAAGAGCCAGGCATATTGCATTATTGAATTATGTAAAAGTTGTTTACAGATAAATTCAAAAATGTATGAAGTGAAGCTTTCAGTAGTTAAGGATGATCTAAGGATACTTAATGATTTCTTAAGCAAAAATCGCAAAATCTTCAAGGAATTTACAGAAGTAGAAGAGAGAGAAAAAGGGTTAATATGGCAACCTTCAGGAATAATCCAGCAAGCTTATGTATCAAAGCTTTTTGGCTTCTTTGCCGGAAGTACATATAATTGTCAGGAACGAATTTATGGTTTTGTTATGAGCCCAGAGTTTGCAAGAAGATGGAATGAGCTACCTTCAATATTTCGTATTAAGACAATATGTCATGAGTTTTATCATCAATATTATCAGATAAGAATAATGGGTAGCTTCAAATACTTCATTTCTTACTATTTCTGGTTTTTAATAAGACCTAAGGTTTGGTTGAGAAGCAATTACTACTACAAATATTCTCATATCTATGAATCAGTGAAATGTAATGGAGCTTTTATAACAGATGAAGCACTTGAAAATTACTTGACTTAAAAAGTATAGTTTCAGGCAGTTTTGAATATTAATTATTAGGAGAGCAATGGAAAACACTTTATTGAAGTTGAGAAAATGGTTGAAAGAAGCTGAAGAAAATAACAATTGGAGGCAATTCAACTGCATTAACCTAATACCTTCTGAAAACACTCCTTCACCATTGGTTAAATTGTGTGAAATTAGTGATCCGTCAGGAAGATATGCTGAACATAAAACTGCAGCAAAAAAGGAATTAAGCAAGCTTGAGAATAGCCAATGCCTGAAGGATGGTCAAATCTATTATTATCAAGGTGTTGATTTTATTCACAGGGTTGAAAGTGAAGTCAGAAAAGAATTCGCTGCTTATCTTGAATGCAAGCAGGTTGAAGCACGCCCAATAAGTGGACAGCAGGCAAATGAGATAGTTTTCAAGGCAATTTGCAAGTTATCCACAAGTACTAAACCCATATCTGGACTGCCTGCTGCATCAAATACTGGAAGAATTGCCAAGGTATTCAACAATGGCCTCAATTATGGAGGACATTTAAGTGCCCAGCCTTTTGGCGCATTATTCAATCTTGCAGAAGACAATGTAACTAATATTCCAATACGTGTGGATAACTTATATAAGGTTGATGTAAAAAAGCTTTGTGAACTTATTGATACTGAAAGACCAGGATTGATTGTTTTTGGAAAATCAATGTTTCTCCATCCCGAACCCGTCAAAGAAGTTAAAGTTTTCGTATCTTCAATAGATTCCTATAAACCAATTATAATGTATGATGCTGCTCATGTAATGGGAATTTTAGGAGATCTCTTCCAAAATCCTCTTGATGACGGAGCAGATATTGTAACAGGTAGCACTCACAAGACTTTTTTCGGTCCTCAGAGAGGAATAATAGCTTCAAATATAGAAGATAATGACGATCTTTCAAGATTATGGAAGGAAATCAATACAAGGAGTTTTCCAGGTTCACTTTCCAATCATCATCTAGGAACCTTGCTTGGAATGCTTATAGCAACAATAGAAATGAATGGCTTCAAGAAAGAGTACCAGACAGCAGTACTTCAGAATTCAAGATCATTTGCCAAATACCTTAAAAATGCAGGAATAAAAGTAGAAGGTGGGGAGGAAGATGGTTTTACAAAAACTCATCAGGTAATAATTAGAATATCTGATCATGCTGATGGCAAGGAGATCGCTTCCAGACTTGAAGCAAACAATATTTTAACCAATTTTCAGGCATTACCTGATGATGAAAACTTTTATCATCCTTCTGGTATCAGAATGGGAGTGCAAGAAATGACAAGATTCGGAATGAAAGAAAGTGATTTCGAAGTACTGGCAAATCTCATTGCTGAAATTATTATAAAAAACAAGAACCTGAAAAATGAAATAGCAGAACTGAGAAAGGGTTTTCTGGAGATGAAGTACACTCTACCATTAAGCGATTCAATAGCGTTGAGAGAGGGTTTGATGAATGCTGTTTTTGGTAAATAATAACAAGGTTATGTTAGAAACAAAAGCCCTAAATGAATTTTTTTGCAAAAAAGGGTTGACAAAATTTATCTCATATTACTATAATGCCATGCAAGCTAAAATTAATAAAGTATAGAACAAATATGCATGTAGCAAGATTTGTTAGAGATAATGTTAGAGATAATAATGAAAATAAAAATAAACGTCAGGAAAGGAGGGGAAGCAGTTATCTGCTAAAAAGCTTTTAACAAGCTTCAAAAAATTAGAGGAGAATGGTATCTACATTTTGTATTAAGGAGGTTCGAGTAATGGCAAAGAAGACAGTGCTATTAGGCGTATTGCTAGGAATATTGCTGTCTGCGGTAAGCGTTAATGCATGCAAATGCGATATTTATAATTTCGGAGGAGTTTACCGTGGTGGATATTGGCAGTGGACTGATAAAGCTACGCTGAATAAAGAATTTTGGTGTGAAGGCATGATGGTTGGCGTTGCAGTACGTCAAGTATGCCAGGACACTCCAAAAGCAAGTTTAAGAGTAAAGAAAGGAAAAGCAATTTACCAGGCTATATTTTATCACCCATCACTTCATGTAACAAGAGAGGGACCAGCCAAAGGTAAGTTGGATGATTTTGATGAAACAGTCAGATGTGTTGATGCGGCTTCAGGAATTGATCCAGAAGAAGCTGATGCAAAAACATTGTTGAAAATTCGTGAACGTGTTCCAGTTATAGATCCAAATGTACTTTCAAATGATACCCGTAAACCAGGGACACTTCCAACAAATATATATGGAAACGTTCATCAGTTTGATCTTATGAATCCTGCACCCCCTACTATTAAATATCCATACCTTGACAGACTTTATTTTGAGCCTGTCTCAACACAGCGTCTTGTTGCTATGGATTTAAGACGTGACATCAAGGCAACTTTGGATATTCTTCCTGACGGAGTTATGGGATGCAGAATTGAAATAAGAATTACTTATAATAACAACTGCAATTCAAAGAGAATGTATGCAAAGGTAATTGCATATCATGAATATCGCGAGTTTGTTTCAAAAGTATGGGTAAGACCTAAAGGTGCTCCAGCTCCTGGATTACAATTATTCTACTCATACAATATGCCACCACGCACAGGTGCAAACAATGCTGGCGTAGGTTCACAGGTTCCTTACAACAATGAAACTGGTGATCCCTGCAATCCAGGCCCCAAAACATTTGTCGATGATTTGAATCCAGAATTGACTTCAGATCAGGCAAGATTATGGGCAAGAAACAATAAAGGGCAGTTCGTTAAAGTTCGCATGGGTTTGACAAAGTTATACCCCAATCGTCCAACTGATTCAACTTATCAGTTAGTAGTATGGGCTTATATGCTTAGAATCAATCCATTGAGAGTCAATGACTGGTCACCAACTAACCTTGTATGGCCAACATTGAATGCAAGATTTGCTCGTGCTGCATGGTTATACCCAGAACAGCTTAATTCTCTTGAATGGAGACAATTTGATTCACCAACAGAAACAAGAGAGATTGATTTCGTTCAGTTCTCAAATTTCTGGCAATTCAATAAGGATGCACCTTTCTGGTGGAGACATGACAAGAATTTGAGTCTAACAGGAAAACGTGACGCTGAAAGAATTCATGCAATCAAAGGTCACTGGAACAACCTTATAGTCTTCAAATTCCGTCGTAATCCTTTGAACAATCGTGGCAATTCTGTAGGTGGCAGAATTGAAAGAACCCAGGGAAGAAATTATGGAAATGGTTCAGGAATATTGCTTTATGCAACAACTGAAGATGGCGCTGGAGTTCTTGGAAAACTGCGCGTAACAGGAACAACTTCTGACAAAATTGATTTTGAAGTTGCTGATCATTCAAATGATCGCTATAATTGCAAAGGTTTTGTACTCAAGATGCGCGGTTTCTTGTATGACAATCCTGCAGGTGGTTGCTGGGAAGGTACAGCATTGTATCAACCCAAAACTGCTGTATACGAGCCACAATAGAGAGTTGTAAATTAACAATAAAAGATAAGCCTGCCTATAAACGGCAGGCTTTCTTTTATTAAAAAACCACTAACTAAATTGCTGAATTCTTGTTTCTTGGATATAAATTAAAATTCGTGAAGACAAATTTTCTTTCTGGAAGTATCTTTGAAAACTCATATAGAACTGATATATCAATACCGGTTAAAATGATAAGATTATTTTCAGCTATTTTGTTTCCATCTTTGGGCAGGAAAGATTTAGCAGTTTCCATGAAGTCTTCAATATCCAAACCACCTTTTCCAGATATTTTCAGTTTACACGAATTAGATATGAAATCAAACTCAACTCTAAGAATTATCTCTCCATCTGGATGATATCTTTTGTAATCAAATTCCATTCTATTGTAAATCTTTCTTTGAAGAGGAAACAAGACATGCTCAGATATCTCACCTTTTCTTACTTTGCAGTATCCCCCTTCATGAATGATTTCATCCTCTATTCTTTCCAGAAAATCAATCCTGTAACTATTGAAATATCCATACCATTCACCTACTAAACCTGGTTCTACTTGCTGAATCCATTCTTCCTGTGATTTATGGAGAACACTTCCTCCATCTTGAGTGGTTGGTATCTTCAATACATATTCTTCTTTATTGTAACGATAATTGAATTCAAACTCCCATTCTCCCTTCTTGGAAGGAGAAGGAAGATAGTATTCCCTTATTTCCCATGAAAATGCCTCTTTGGGATTAAATGTATCATGAAATAAGGTCATATTTCTCTCCTTTCCCTAAGCCAGGGACCTGCCCTTTATATTGAAGCTGATATAATCTGAAATAGATACCTCTGCTTGCAAGAAGCTCTTGATGAGTCCCCTCTTCAACAATCTCTCCTTTGTGCATAACAATAATATTATTTGCATGCTGTATTGTAGATAGCCTGTGTGCAATTACCAGGGAAGTTCTTCCTTCCATGAGTTTCAGCAGGGCATCTTGAATCAATTGCTCTGTTTCTGTATCAATACTGCTGGTTGCCTCATCTAATATCAAAATCCTGGGATTGAAAGCTAATGCTCTTGCAAAAGCAAGCAATTGTCTTTGCCCCATACTCAATGTAGATCCTCTTTCTGCTACATTCCCTTCATATCCACCATCTATTTTCTGAATAAAATGGTCTGCATTTACATACAGTGCAGCTGCTTTAACTTGCTCATCTGTAATTTCCTTATTATTAAGACGAATATTATCAGCTATATTCCCTGTAAACAAGAAAACATCCTGAAGAACAAGGCTTAAATGCCTTCTAAGATCTTTTTTCTTGAATTTCCTTATATCTATACCATCAAGTAATATTTCACCTTCTTGTGGTTCATAAAAACGAACGAGAAGACTTATTATAGTTGTCTTGCCTGCACCAGTAGCTCCAACTATAGCTAAAGTTTTCCCTGCTTCTACCTTAAAGGATAAGTTTCTTAGTACCCATTCGTCTTTCTTATAAGCAAATGATACATTCTTGAATTCTACGCTACCTTTACAGTCTTTTATCTCGACGCAATCCTTTTCATCTGTAAATTCATCTTTTTCGTCCATTATCTGGAAAATCCTTTCACTTGCTGCCATAGCACTTTGCATTATATTATATTTCTCAGCAATTGCATTTATTGGTTGAAAGAACATATGCGAATAAGTAAGAAAAGCTACAAGTATTCCTAAAGGCATTGCGTCCTGAATTACCTGACCTCCACCATACCATATAATGAGTGCTAAGCCAAGGTTATTTGCAACAACTATTACTGGAGAAAAAATTGCATTTACAAACAATTCCTTCATACTTACCTTATAGTAACTTTGATTTACTTCATCAAACTTCCTGAAATTCTCCCTTTCTCTTGCAAAAACCTTTATTACTCTTATTCCAGAAAAATGCTCTGAAAGCGTTGCATTTATTCTTGCTAGTATTCTTCTTACCTGTCTGTAAGCTGTTCTGAATTTTATCCTGAACATTATTGTTGCGAAAATTATTACAGGCATTATGCCCATTAAAAGCAATGCCAGTTTCCAGTCTAATATAAATATGGTTACTATTATTCCAATAAGCAGAAAAACATCTGAAGTAATGTTTATGAGAACTGAAGTAAACATTTCATGTAGAGTTCCAACATCATTAGTTACCCTTGTAACCAGTCTTCCTATAGGATGGGAATCAAAATAATTAATTGTCAACTTGGTTAAATGCTTAAACAGATCACCTCTTATATCATGCATAACTTTCTGACCTAACCATGTAATCAGGTAAAACTGAGAAAATTCAAGCAAAAAACCTATGGCAAGGATTATGAAATATATTACAGTGATTCTTTTTAAATCATTCCATTCATAAGCCTTAAGCATGAAATTATCACTTGAGCTCATCCTGGAAAGATTCTCCTGCGTTATTGCATAACTACCTTCTTCTGACATTGGAATAAAGCTATTGGCCTTTTCTGCTATCAATTTTTCAACCTTTATCCATTTTTCTTCAGAGAAGTAATCCTTTCTTATATAAAGATATCTCTCTTTTGACAGAGAATTAGTTTTTCTCAATTCTGAAGAATCTTTGAGGTCAAGACGACTGCTTTCAATAAGCAATTTTCCTGGATTTTCACTTCTGATTGCTTTATTTTTATATTTCTCCATGTAATAGTTCTTGTTTTCCTTATCCATGCCTGTTAAGTCCATCATCAAGTAAGGAAGTACAATATCCTTATCAATTGCTTCCTTAATCAAGTAGGGTTTATATATCCTGCTTAAAGAAAGCAAAATCAAGAATATCACAGTTATTATAATATAAACTATATAAGGTTTTGCATACTTGAGAAGCCTTGATATGAGTCTGCTATCATAGACTTTTCCTAAGTAATCTTCTTCATGAAAATCACTTCCACCACCATGTCCTCCTCCACCATGAGGTGGCATGATTAAATACCTCCTTTAATTTTAAGCAAGGGATTCTTCCAATCTTTGTCTTTCTTCCATATCTGCATAAATCCCACCGAGATTTATCAATTGTTCATGAGTACCTTCTTCTGCCAGTCTGCCATTGTCTATTACAAAGATCTTGTCTGCATCATGAACTGTACTTATCCTGTGTGATATAATTATTGTTGTTCTTCCTCTCCTAATTTCCTTAAGATTTTTCAATATCGCTTCTTCAGTATGAGTATCTACTGAGCTTAAACTATCATCCAATACCAGTATCCTTGGTTCAGTCAATAAAGTCCTTGCTATTGTTACTCTCTGTTTCTGACCGCCTGAGAGTGTAATTCCCCTTTCTCCAACAAGTGTTTCATAACCTTCAGGAAAGGCATTTATGTCATTATGCACATCAGCCAGTTTTGCATAGTTAAGAGCTTCATCTCTCGCTGCTGTTATTTTTCCAAACAGAAGATTTTCTATTATTGTCTCGCTGAATAAAAAAGCTTCCTGGGGAACAACTCCAACCTGCTTCCTTAAATTTTCTAAATCAAATTCTGTTATATCCTTGCCATCAATGAACAATGTTCCTTTTTCTGGTTTATATAAACCTGAAAGAAGAGAAACAAGTGTTGTTTTACCTGATCCAGTTCTTCCAACGATAGCTATTGTTCGATCTGGTTCTACTTTCATAGAAAGATTTTCAAGAGCAGGATAATTTGAATTGGAATAAAAAAAGGTTAAATTTCTGAACTCTATAGAACCTTTTATCTTATCTATTTCCTTGATTTCTTCAGTAAAACTCATTTCAGGAATTGAATTGAATACTTCATTGATCCTCTCCATAGAAGCTTTTCCTCTTTGAACAAGATTTACTACCCATCCCATTGCTATCATTGGCCAGATGGCAAGTCCAAGATATAGATTGAATGCAACAAAATCACCCATTGTAAGATTACCTATCAAAACATCTTTTCCAACAAGCAGAAGTATCAAGGAAATTGAAATACCAATAACAAGATTTATAGTTGGATCAAGCATTCCCCATATCAATGTCAATCTCAGATTAGCCTTTATATAATTCAAACTCATTTGTTTGAAACTGTTTTCCTCTTGCTCTTCCTGTACATAAGATTTTACAACTCGTATCCCGGAAAATGTTTCCTGAGCCTTATCTGTCAGGTTGGCAAATATCATCTGGACTTTTCTGAACTGCTTATTCAAATGAGGTCCAAAATACAACAACAAGACTGTCAAGATCGGTAAAGGAATTCCTATATATAAAGTATGAATAGGAGAAATATAGGCCATGCAAGCTAAAGCAGCTGCACCCCATATGAATGCATCGAAACTCGCAATCAAGCCTATTCCAAACATCATTCTTACAGCATCAAGATCATTTGTAGCAAGAGCCATCAAATCACCTATTTTAGTCTTATTGAAAAATTCCAATGGAAGACTAAGTACATGTTCATAAAATCTCTGCCTTATGTCTCTTTCCATACGCCTTGCAGTTCCAATAATAAGCCATCTCCATAAAAACCTGAATCCCCCAACAAGTATACTGAAAAGAATGAATAATAGCCCATATTTAACCATTTCAGGTTGTTTTGCCGTTCCATTTGCTAATTTATCAATCACTTCCTTGGTAATTCTAGGAATGTATAACTGTATTGCATCAATAAGAATTAGGCATGAAACCCCTGAAATAATTCTCCATTTGTTTTTCTTTAGGAAAGGTAGTACATGAAAAAAAACCTTTTTTAAAGGTGCCTTTTTATTAAGCATTTATAATTCAATCACTCCAATGAAGCTAAGGGAATCTTTATATCAAGTGTTAGATTAGAGGGCTAATTAGACCAATATTCTGTCAAGGAATTTGAAAATATAAGCATTCCTTCACTATCACTTGGTAGATGACTTATTCACTTTAGTCAGATTGTATCTTTTTTTTATTACAGGAATAGCTAATAAGATTGCAAAAAATATCTTGATAATATCTCCTGGAATGAAAGGTATACTTCCCATTTTTAAAATCTCAATTATATTCAAATCCAGATTCATGTTTAATCTGTACCAGAGGCTTAGCTGTAATAATCCAAGCAAATGTATTATGAAAAAATTCGCAGCTCCGAAAATTAGTATAAGCTTTTTGAAGGATATGTCAGGATAATTATCTATGAAGTTTCCAACAAGGAATGATGCAAAAACAAATCCAATCAAATAACCTCCAGTAGGACCAGCGAGGTTAGCCAAACCACTATATTGAGTAGCGAAAAGTGGCAATCCTGATATTCCCAGTAATATATAGAATAATTGACTTAGTCCTCCATAAAATCTTCCAAGATATACTCCTGATAATAATACAATCATTGTCTGCAATGTTATTGGAACCACAAGTCCAGGTATATAAATCTTGAAATTAGATGAAACTCCTGTAAGCAATGAAAAAATCACGCAGTATACTATTTTTTTGTTTTTTTCAAGGTGCAGGATATTTCCATCATAGAGAATATCAACTTCCTTCATCTTTTCTCCTCTTTTGTTTATAACCTTTTTCTATATATGTACTTTCATGACAATATAAATCCATGATGCTTGACTGAAATCAAGCATTGTTTTTTCTTGGAATGCATTATGTGTGGTATTTGCGGGATATATGGTCAATATGAAAACAGGGAAAGAATGGTTGAAAAGATGTCTTCAGCTATCATTCATAGAGGACCCGATGATGTTGGCTATTTTAATGATCCAGGAATTTCAGTTGCAAACAGAAGACTCAGTATTATCGATATTAAGGGAGGTCATCAGCCAATAATATCGAAAGATGGAAGATGGGTTATAGTATACAATGGGGAAATATATAACTACAGGGAATTAAGAAATGAACTTATAAAGGAAAGAATTATTTTCCATACTGATAGTGATACTGAAGTTCTCCTCAATCAATTCATTCATAGAGGTCTTGATGGATTATCTTCATTAAATGGGATGTTTGCCTTCTCAATATGGGATACTAAAGAAAAGAAACTATTCCTCGGAAGAGATCCAATAGGTATAAAACCTCTTTATTATGCAATTAAAGACAAGAATGTTTTTTTTGCCTCAGAAATAAAGAGTCTGAGACAGGTGAATGATCTTCCTGTTAGTGTTGATATTGATAATTTAAGGCTGTTCTTGTCATTCAGATTTTTCCCTCATCCATATACTATGTTCAAGGGGATTTATTCCCTTGAACCAGGAACATGCATGATTATTGACTCAGATGGCATCAAAGAAGCAAGATATTTCAGGTTTCCGGATCAGAACTTCTATAATGCTAGAGAAAATAATGAGTGGATTGAAAATTTGGAAGAATTGCTTATTAATACAATAAAAAAACAAGAGATTGGTGAAGTTCCTCTTGGTTCATTCATTAGTGGAGGACTTGATTCAGCACTTATCTGTTCAATAATGCAGAAAAATAGAAAGGAAAAACTCCTTACTTGTACACTTGGATTTGAAGAAAGAAATCTTGATGAAAGCAGGAAAGCTTCCTTTGTTGCTGAGTATTTGTCTACTAATCATCACTCTGAAATACTAACTGATGAGATGCTTACTGAAAACTTCAAAAGACTTATGACAATTTATGACATGCCTTCCGGGGATGGTTTTCAGCAATATTTCTTGTATAGGTTTTCCAGAAACCTGTTTACTGTTTCTCTGTCAGGAACAGGAGCTGATGAGCTATTTGGTGGATATGATTGGTTTACATCAATTGCTAAGCCAAATCCCTTTCTTGCTTATGGGCAATATTTTCCAGACACAATAAAAAGAAGGATTATTCAATTTCTATCTAAAATAATGCCTGGAAGAGCTTTTATGATATCCAAACTCTGGCAAAATGGAAGGGATTTTAAAAGCAGATTTCTGAGCTACAAAATGCTATTTTCATTCCAGGAAGCAAATAACCTGATTCCAGGAAATCCCCAAATTAATCCATCAGAGTATTTTGATAAGATTCTAGGCAGTGTCAGTTATGATGATCCTTTTACATTGATGGTTTACTTGCAAGTAAAACTCGATTTGCTTAATATTTTATTGAGAGATGCTGATATACTCAGCATGTCAAATAGTCTTGAAATAAGGGTTCCATATCTCGATCTAGATTTGGTGAGATACTCATTTCAAATGCCTTCTTACCTTAAACAGAAAGGTAACACCAATAAATATGCTTTAAGGAAGATTGCAGAAAAATATTTGCCTTCCAGAGTATCCAGAACTGCCAAGACTGGTTTCTTGTTTCCGCTAGATAAATGGTTGAAGAAGACATTGCATACACAACTTACAGAAATCATGTCAGACAGAAATATCGAACAAAGAGGCTTCTGGAATACTAAATCAGTTGTTAATATAAAAGACAGATTTATGAAAGGAGACAATAATCCATATCTTTTATGGAATCTTTTTATTATTGAATCCTTTCTTTATTATAACGGATTATAGATAATCAGTCCAACCCTCTTCATCAATTTTCTTATGCAAATTCTTGATTTGTTCCAGTTCATTTTTATTCGCTACAAGTAATGCATCTTCTGTATCAATTATTACTATATTTTCAAGTCCTAATCCCGCTATCAATTTACCATAGTTTCCCCATACTATGTTTTCTCTTGAGTTTATTCCTATAAACTTGCCATGAATGATATTGCCAGAAAAATCTGGTTTGATAAGGCATTCCAGAGCTGTCCAGTTTCCTACATCATTCCAGCTAAAATCAGCCTCAATAAGATAAGAAAGTTCAGGATCTCCAAGAATAGCTGGTTCCATAATTCCGAAATCCACGCTCTGATTCTTGAATTTGCTGTTATATAATTTATCAATAGCATTCTGTTCATCTTTTGTTCCTATAGTAGTTTCAAACTCAGCAAGATGATTGTATAAATCAGGCAATAAGTCCTTGTATAATCTCATTATCAGATCTACTGACCATATGAAAATCCCGCTATTCCAGTAATATTCACCTGTTTCAAGAAATTGTCTTGCTACAACAGCAGTTGGTTTCTCACAAAACTGCTTCAGCTTGTAGATATTCTCTGAAATTGCTTCACCACGTTTCAAATAACCATATTGAGTTGCAGCAAATGTCGGTTTGAAACCAATCATCGTAAGTTTACCTTTTTCACTTTGTTCTACTGCTTTCTCAAGTGTTTTCAGGTATTTTATTCTGTCATTTATATAATGATCCGAAGGCAACACAGCAATAACTGCATCTGGATTTCTCTTTTTTATGTAGCATGAAGCAAAACCAATTGCTGCAGCTGTATCTCTGCCAATGGTTTCAGATAGAATATTAATCCTTGTTTCTCCTAATATTTCCTTTATTCTTCTGATTATCGTATTATTTGCGATAATCCATATATTCTCCTCCTTCACCCAATCCCAGACTCTTTCTATTGTCTGCTCCAAGAGAGTATTTTTTCCTCCTAAAGGAAGCAATTGCTTGGGATTCCTTTGTCTTGATAACGGCCAAAATCTCTGCCCTTTTCCACCCGCGATAATTACAATATGGGTATTAGATTTATTCATTCGTTCTCCTTAGAAAACTCTAACATTAATATAACGTTTGGGATTCTGCTTCATGTCAATCAACAAACTATTAAGATTGTTATATAAACTTGGATCATTTATAAGTTTGCCAATAGTCCCTTCCCTACTGTCTATCTTGAGAAGAAGCAGATTAATCTGCTTTACAGTTACTCTTAAATCGCTTGAAAGATAGGAAAGATTTCTTGAAGCTTTATTCAATTCACTCAAAGTATGTGCTATTTGCTCTGGATTTTGATTTGAAAGTCTCTGTATATTTTGTGAGCTTTTCTGAATATTTACAAATGTATTGTCTATCCTCTTCTGATTTTTTCCGACAAGATCATTAAGATTTTCAACCATTTTTTGTAAGCTAACCATAGAAGTTCTGAGGCTGGAAATAGTTTCTGGATCTATAGAATCCTTTATTCTGTTAATAATCACTTGTGCAGTATCCCCTATTGCATTCGCTTTTTTCGAAATATCTTGAAAACTTGGAGTAAGTTCTCCGTTTATAACATCACCTTTTTTTATAAATAAAGTATCTTTTCCTGGATAAACCATTATATACTTCTCACCCATAATTCCCAAATCTTTAATGAAAAATTGTGAATCTCTGGGAAGTTTGTATCTTCCTTCAATCCAGACATCTACAACTCCAGTTCCTTCCTTGTCCAGGTAAATGTCTCTAATTTTACCTACTTTCACTCCCTTCAACTCAAGAACACTTGATCTTGAAAGTCCAGTCAGATCATTGAATTTGAGTTTGAAAGATGTTCCACTCTTTATTAGATCAAAGCTACCAAGAATAAAATAGCTTAATACAAGGATTACTATGCCAAAAACAAGAAAATAACCAACTTTTAATTCATATCTCATAAGGATTTATAGAGTTCCTGATCTTGTTGCATCTTTCCTGAACATCTGCCAGCTTGCAGATAAACCTGGAATATTTATACACATTACATTCCCAGTGTCAGTTATCAGAAAAACATCATCTCCTAAAGCAACAGGAGAACCCTGGAGAGGTTCGCCAATTTTGAAGCTTTCAATCAGCTTGCCATCTTGTGGTGAAATCTGAAGAAGATCACCACCATAAGTTCCAATAACCAGGGAACTGTTAGTAAGAACAGGACTCCCCTTTATCCAGCCATTTCCCTGATACTCCCATTTCTTATTACCTGTAGCAGGCTCAAGAGCAAAAACCTTCCCCTTGTAGCTTCCGAAATAAATGAGCTTGCCATCAGTAACTGGTGATGATTGCAGATAGGAATCAGCCTGGAATTTCCATTTGAGTTGACCACTCCAGGCATCAAGGGCATAAAAAATATAATCATCACTACCGAAAAAAATGAATTCGTTCAATATTAATGGTGTCGTGTAAATAGGCTTTCCTGATGCAAAAGACCATATCTGTTTTCCATCTTCAAGATTTATTCTATACATATTATTATCTGAACTCCCACAATAAGCTGCATCAATAACTATCAAGGGAGCTGCTGATATCTTCCCTTTTGTAATGAAAACCCACTTCTTATCCCCTGAAGCCAAATCAATACAATATATTTCTCCATTTTTTGTACCGAAGACAACTACTTTCCCATCTGATGCAGGTGAAGAATCTATGTCACTAACTGCATTGAAAACCCATTTTTGTTTTCCTTTCAGGTTTATGCAATAAAGATTTCCATTTTTGCTTCCAAATACTATATTATCACCTAAAACCAGAGGAGCTGTTTCAATTGGCTCTTTTACACTTGAGTAATTCCATTGTTTTGCACCAGTTGCACTCAGACAGACTAGTCCATCCTCTCCAGTACCAACATATAATCCTGTTAAAGTGACAGCAATTGCTGATGTTGAAAATGTGTTAGAGAAAGAGTTTTTCCATACTACCTTGATGTCACCATAAAGCTCTTGTGATATTAAAATTATCAATATTAAATAGAACTTCATACCCCGCCTCTTCAAACACAAATCTTACATATTGACTATATCTCATTTATGTGTTTATATGTCAATCGAAACTTACATTTAGAACAATATTCTAATTTCATAAAGATTTCATGTTATTGAATGCATACAAAATGTATACAATTTATTATTCTGAATTTTGCCAGTTAATCCCAAGAGACCCCAAAATGCTTTGTAATATTACTTTTGTTTTTTTTACTTGTCAAAAATAGACCATTTTCCTCAACAGTAAACACTAACATTTATATGTCATTTTTGTTATCAGGAGGTTCTGTTGAATAAAATAGATAAAATCAAACTTGCCAGTTCATATCTCTTTGTTCATTTATCCCAGCAGTGGGTATTAATGAGTGGATTAGGTTCATGCAAACCTTCTCTCGTATGTGCTTTGGTGAACTGGCAATGCAACTTCAAATGCTATTTTTGTTTTCATCCATACTATGGTAAACGCGAAATACTTTCTCTTGAAGACTGGCAAAGAATTCTGTCTCAATTGAGAAGCTGGCTGGGCACCTTCAGGATGAATTTTCTTGGAGGGGAACCATTTCTAAGAAATGACTTTATTGATATATTGGCACATGCAAGAAAACTTGGGATAATGTCAGGAATTACTACTAATGCAAGTCTTATTACAGAGGAAATAGCAAAAGAACTATCAAAACTTGATTTATTTTCCGTAGGCATAAGCATTGATGGCATCAAGGCAGAAACACATGAATATGCCAGAGGTTGTCCTGGCATGTTTGACAAAGCAATGGCTGGCATCGCAAATCTTAAGAAATATTGCAAACCTGACATGAAAATTGTTATCAGGACTATTATTATGGAAAAGAATATTGATGAGATAATACCCATAGTTAACTGGATAAAAGACTGGGGATTAACTGGAGTAATTATTCAGCCTCTTGACTATGCCCCTATTTTGAATCCAGTACCACCTCCAGGGGAAACACTTCCAGTGGATTTCGAAAAATGGATCAAAACATACAGTGAAAATCAAGTCAAGGATCTAAACAAAATTGATATATTGTGTGATGAACTGATTGCTATGAAAAAAGAAGGAGCACCGATCCTCAATGAGCCAGGAGCTTTGGAAATAATAAAGGAGTATTTCCATAATCCAACCATACGAATTGCCCAGAAATGTCAGGCAGGTGTCCAGAATTTCATGATTGTTCCAAACGGCGATGTTCATACATGCGTTAATACTGTTGCGTTTGAACCAATAGGCAACTTGAAAACTGCTTCCCCAAAGGAAATATGGACAAGTGAAAAAGCAAAGAAAACAAGGGAAGATATAAGAAAATGTGAACGCACCTGTTTATTCTTCAGTCATGCAAAAAGATCCCTTATAGATAAAGCAAAAATGTTCATAAGGTATATATGAAATATATTACCAGAAATTATAGCCTTTTAAATTTTTGAAGTATTTACATATATACTCTAATTCCTGCTGACAAGAAGGACAGAGAATATCTCTTTCAAGACTAAGCAGTCTTGAATGTTCACTGCCACTTAAGCATCCTTCAACATCAACCTGATTCATGAGGCAGACTCTTCCTTTATATGCACAATGATTGTTTCTGTATTCATTTCCGCTATCATTGTCAAATTTTCTTCCAACCAAACCAAGTGAATGGAAAAATTCATGCATTACAACATGCTTCAAATCATTTTTCTCCTGCCTTCTGGTGGAAATAATTATTCTGGGATAACTTGAAACACCATAGACAAAGTTATTATAGTCTTCTGGATAGCTTGTCAAATCACTGTCTACTATCAGAATAGCATATGATGAAGGATAATATCTCATTGTATAATTCAATCTTGCTAGCATCTTGGGATAATTCACCTGCTTGCCAAAACCGATATCTCTTTTTATCATGCATTCTTTTTGCCATTTTACCGCAAGTTTGTTTAAATAAGCACTCTCCTTAAAGAATAAAGTCTTCTTTGAAATCGCTTTCACTTCTTTCATACCTTTTATGATTGAAGACTTGCTTGTTTCATTTATCTTGCCTGTGAAAATCAAGTATACAATATTTCTCTTGATTCCATTTCTTGCATCTTCACTTAATCCATCAGGTATAGAGTACAGATTGTTTTCATTTACTCTATCCCCATTGGATTTATTAATGACTGCTTTTGGAACAGGTTTTGCATTCTTTTTAGTTTTATTGAAACTGCAGGAAAATAAAAAGACGGAAAGAAATAAAAAAAAACACTTCATTGTCTCTTTATTATTCTTCAAGGATAAATCTTACAGGTAAGTTTAATTTTGTTGAAATAACGAAACTTCCTTCTTCATCTGTCTGATATACTTTATTATCTTCAGTCAATCTTACTTGTTTTCCTGTTAAATATTTGTCATCAAGATCCTTCAGAAATGCTTTGTAAAAACCGTTTACCAGTTTCAGGATGGTTAACTTGAATCTGAAATCAATAGAATAAAATGTCCCGAGAATTTCAGGTTCAGTAACCTCTTTGTCTGAAGCTGCTAATGCAAATTCCATATTGCTTACTGATACAATATCTCTTTGCAAAAAACCTGCAATAAAATCATATTTAAGATTCTCCAAGAGTAAATCGTCTGATTTTCTTATTTTTTCCAGCATTTCCCTGCATTTTTCACAGTTAAAAAGATGATTTTCCAGATATTCCTGCTCTTCTTCTGAAAGTTCATTATATAAATATTTAATAATATATTCAAAATCGAATTGACAAGATTGCATATTTACTCTCCTTGCGTTATTCAAAATAACTATAGGGATGAAAGTCAAGCTTTTTTGAAAAAAATTTTGAAAGTGAAATATTATGGATACTAAAGATACATTAACCCCTTTGATAAAACAATATAAAAGCATAAAAGACCAATATCCCGATTCCATTCTTTTTTTCAGAATGGGTGATTTTTATGAGATGTTCTTTGAAGATGCTAAAATTGCATCTGTTGTACTTCAAATAGTGCTTACAACAAGGGGAAAAGATAGAGGAGAAGATGTCCCTCTTGCAGGTTTCCCATATAAAGCACTTGATGAATATCTTCCGAAAATGATAAAAGCAGGATATAAAGTAGCAATATGTGAACAGGTTGAAGATCCCAAAAAGGCAAAGGGGATTGTAAAGAGAGAAGTAATTGATGTTGTAACTGCAGGTACTGTAACAAGTTCTTCACTTCTAAACCCAGCAGAAGCTGCTTATCTTGGAGCTGTTGTAGAGGAAGCTGACAAAGTAGCTCTTGCATATATAGACATTACAACGGGAGTATTCAAGGTAACAGAAAACAATCTTGATAATATAATTGATGAAATAGCAAAAATCTCTCCCAAGGAACTTCTGCTACCTGATTCGATGAAGGACAGGAAAAATCCATGGAATTCACTTTTTGCTTCAATCACTATTACACTTATTCCTGATTATTATTTCATGTTTCACCAGGCTGAAAAAGCCATATTGGATTATTTTGGTTTAAGTAATCTGGATGGATGGGGTATAGAAAGCAAACCCATGATCAGAGTGATTGGGGCAATTACAACTTATTTATCTGCCAATAAGAAAGACGCCTTACTTCATGTTGAAGCAGTAGAGGTTATAAGTTCAAACGACTATCTGAAAATAGATCGTTCTACACTCAGTCATCTAGAAATCCTTCACTCCAAACGTGAAAGAGATTCAAGCAGAAGTCTTGCAGGAATTCTTGATAAGACTGATACTCCAATGGGAGCAAGATTACTGAGAGAATGGCTTACTTTCCCTCTTTATAGCATTAGCAAGATAAAAACCAGACATGATATAGTAGATTTTTTTACTGAAGATGGATTATTCCTGGCTGAGATAAAGTCAATTCTATCAAAAATATCAGACCTTGAGAGGATCCTAGGAAAACTGGCTATGGATAAGGCAAATCCAAGGCAAATCCTTAATATTGCTACAGCAATAAGATCTCATCAGAAAATTCTCAATCTAATTGGGGAGAAAAATATTACGAAACTATATGAGGCTTTGAAAACTGTTAATTTAAGCAATATTGCCGAGGATATAGAACAGACTATCCAGGAATCCCCTCCCCTTCAAGTTGGAGATGGTACAACAATAAAAGAAGGAGTATCTGAAGAACTCGATAGTTACAAGAAACTCACCAAGAACGCCCAGGAGATAATTGCACAGATAGAAAACAGGGAGAGAAAAAGAACAGGTGTAGACAGATTGAAAGTGAAATATAACAAGGTGTTTGGTTATTACATTGAAATCCCAAAATCCTTTAAGGGAGAGTTGCCTGAAGATTTCATAAGAAAGCAAACAACCTTGAATGCAGAAAGATATTTTACTGCTGAAATAAAGGAATATGAAGAGAAAATCTATAGTGCAGATGAGAAAATAAATGAAATAGAAAATGGGCTTTTTAAAATCCTGAATTCAAGAATCAGAAAATCCATGCATAATCTTAAGCACTTATCGAAAATAATAGCAAGCCTTGATGTGCTTTGTTCATTCGCAAAATGTGCAAGGGATTTCACATATATACGTCCGGAAATAAATGATTCAAACAGTTTAGAAATAATTGAAGGCAGACATCCTGTTATAGAACAACTCATGCCTTATGAATCTTTCATACCTAATGATTTGTTCATAAATCCTCCAGAAATCCAGACAATAATCCTTACTGGACCTAATATGGCAGGAAAAAGCACATATCTGAGACAGATTGCCTTGATTGCATTGATGGCTCAAGCAGGAAGCTTTGTTCCAGCTGTTTCTGCCAGAATAGGTCTTATAGACAGACTGTTCACTAGAGTAGGGGCTTCCGATGATATTCTGAGTGGTGCAAGTACTTTCCTGGTTGAAATGAATGAAACTGCATATATTCTGAATCACTCCACAAATAAATCACTTATACTTCTGGATGAGATAGGGAGGGGAACAAGCACTTATGATGGTTTATCAATAGCCTGGGCAGTTGTTGAATATATTAATGATACACCGAACAAGAAGGCAAAAACCATTTTCGCTACCCATTATCATGAGCTCACTATTCTTGAAGAATCTGCAAAAGGCATAATCAATTATACAGTTGCAGTCCAGGAAACAGAGGATAAAGTATTGTTTCTTCGGAAAGTGAGGAAAGGTTATTCTGACAGGAGCTATGGTATTCATGTAGCAAAAATGGCTGGGCTTCCTAAAAGCGTAATAAAAAGAGCTAATACTATTCTAAGTGAGCTTGAAAAAGAGCAAAAAATGCTAAAAAGTCAAATAGATACTGGTTCTAATGATGTTTCTGTACAACTTACTTTGTTTTCACCTCCTTCTGAAATAATTGCTGAGGAGATAAAATCCCTTGATCTGAATTCAATCACTCCGCTTGAACTTATGCAAAGAGTGGAATTCTGGAAACAGGAACTCAAGAAATACTAGGTTTGCAGGAAAAATGACTTCATGGTTATTCTATTTTTACAGGATTAACTAAATAAACAGTTGTTCCCTTTTCTCTTGACGCAATTATTTATTCATATGATATCAACGACATGAATAAACGATATCTGGGAAACATTGATTTAATATCCATTTTGATACCTTGTTACAATGAACAGGGTAATATACTTCCATTATTTGAAAAAATAAGGAATGCAAAAAAAAAATTCCCCAATCCTGTTGAGCTGATTTATATTAATGATGGCTCTAAAGATAAAACACTATTTGAATTACTGAAACTTAAACCTGTCAAGGATATTTCAATCAAGATAATCTCTCTGGGAAGAAATCTAGGTAAAGCAAATGCATATACTCTTGGTTTCTCACAAGCTTCAGGTAAAGTACTCATTACAATGGATGGAGATTTGCAGGATGATCCCTTTGAAATTCCATCTTTCATTGAAAGTATCAATTCCGGTTATGATCTTGTTAATGGCTGGAAATATAAAGGCAAAGGTTCATTCACAAGGGCTTTCCCATCAAGGATATTCAATAAAATGGTTGCATGGGGTTTGGGATTAAAACTGCATGATTTCAATTGTCCCTTCAAAGCATACAAGAGAGAATTATATACGAAGCTAGACATTTATGGTGAGTTGTATAGATTTATACCAGTGTTAGCTCATGGTTTGGGATTTAATATAGATGAGATAAAAGTTGAGAATCTGCCAAGATACACTGGTAAAACAAAATATGGAACCAGCAGATTCATAAAAGGTATACTGGATCTTCTAACAATGATTTTCCTTACCCGTTATGGAACAAGACCCTTGCATGTTTTTGGAATCACAGGTCTTATTATTGGAAGCATTGGTTTTATTTATAATGCTTACAGAACAATCACAGGGCTTATTGAGGGAAGAATCGGACATTATGCAAGTATAGCTCTGGGGCTTTTCTTGATGGTTTTCGGATTGCAGTTAATTTTTACTGGGCTTCTGGGTGAGCTTATAGTTACTAGCAGGGGAAGAGCACTTCCTCATTTCAAATTGTTTGAACCAGCACTTGATGAATAAAACTCAGTCATTCATTTCCATCTGGAAATACCCAATACTTTATGCTTGTTTGATACTATTGCTGACATCTATCCCCAGGAATAAATTCTATGATGAAGCTGAGAAAGGCATACCTGGAGAAGATAAGACACTACATGTTATTGCTTATATCTTTCTTGGCATGAGTACTTTAAAATCTGCATTCATTAGAACAGATTTTTTCAAGGCAATTTTACTGGCCTTATTTTCAACTTCACTTTTCGCAGCATTTGATGAACTTCACCAAATTTTCATCCCTGGCAGATTCTGCAAGTCTGATGATGCCCTGGCAAATATTGCAGGAATAGTAGTTGGGATTATATTTGGAATTGTAGTTTATAAAATAAGAAAAGGTATTCATGAGAAATAGCAAATACAGGATATGGCTTCCTTCAATTATCTGGGGAATATTCATCCTGACAATCACTACTATTCCAGGGCCTGAATTACCAAAGATTCCATTGTTTCCAGGTGCTGACAAATTAGCTCATTTCTTTCTGTATGGAATATTTGGATATTTTCTCACAAAAGCATCTAGAATAAGCTTCAATCTCATCACATCAATATTCTTCCCGTTATGCATTGGAGTTATTTTTGCAATGATTGATGAACTTCATCAAAAATATATACCAGGAAGAAGCTGCGATATAATTGACTTTACAGCAGATACACTGGGAATAATTATTGGTTTCTTACTTACTTGGAGGATAATTAAATGAATAGGACTTGTTACGCAGGAGAAGTAAATGATTGTCTGCTAGGAAAGAAAGTAACACTTTGTGGATGGGTGCAGAGGCAAAGAGATCTTGGAGGAGTGATTTTTATCGATCTTAGAGACAGAAGTGGTATTTTCCAAATAGTCTTTGAACCAGAATCATGTGAAGAGGAACTTCTAAGAATAGCAAAAAATATAAGAAGTGAGTTTATTATAGAGGTTGTGGGAATTATAAGAAAACGTTCTAATCCGAATCCGAATTTACCAACAGGTTATCTAGAAATGCTTGCATCAGAATTAACCTTATTAAATGAATCAGAAACTCCTCCTTTCTTGATAACAGACAATACTGATGCTAAAGAGGACTTGAGACTGGTATACAGATTTCTGGATCTGAGGAGACCCTTCCTCCAGAAAAATGTAATCTTCAGACATGAAGTAGTAAAAGCAATAAGAGAATTCCTCTACAAAGAGGGTTTCATAGAAATAGAAACTCCAATGCTTATTCGTTCAACACCAGAAGGAGCAAGGGATTATATAGTTCCCAGCAGAATTTATCAGGGGAAATTCTATGCACTTCCTCAGAGTCCACAATTATTCAAACAGCTGTCTATGATAGCAGGATTTGACAAATATTTCCAGATAGCGCGATGTTTCAGGGATGAAGATTCAAGATCGGACAGACAACCTGAATTTACTCAGCTAGATCTGGAAATGAGCTTTGTTAATGAGGAAGATATTTATGATATTACCGAAAGACTCTTCTGCAATATATTCAAGACATGCTTGAATGTCAATATTCAAACTCCTTTCCAGAGAATCTCTTATTTAAAAGCATTAACGGAATATGGCACAGATAAACCTGATATCAGATTTGAAATGAAAATAGAAGATTACTCTGACCTTTTCAAAGAATCTTCATTTCCCGTTTTCCAGAAAACAATAGAGGATTCAGGAAGAATTCTCGGGATAAAAATTGCAGATGGGAGCAATTATTCAAGGAAAGAGATAGAAAACTTGCAAGAATGGATGAAAGAACAACAGAGAAGCTTCAGGCTTCAAGAAACAGGATTTATCTGGCTGAAAAGCAATAATCAGGAAATTCAAGGAACAATAAAAAAATACGTCTCAATAACAGAAGCTAGTCTTTTAAATGGAAGAATCAAGGAAACTGATTTACTAGTTCTGCTTGCAGGGAAGGAATCTGAAATCTCTAGCCAACTCGGGGTATTAAGAAATCATATAGCTAAAACTGCAAAACTGATTGATAAGAATGATTTTAAATTCTGCTGGATAACCGATTTCCCTCTTTTCAAATGGAATGAAGAAGAGCAAAAGATTGAAACAGAACACCATCCATTCACTCAACCTAATATGGATGATTACAGAGAAGGATATCTGTCAGAAGAAAAAGAAAAAGCACTGAAATGCAGAGCGAGATGTTATGATCTGGTACTTAATGGTATAGAGCTTTCAAGCGGTTCCATAAGAAATCATGACCCCAAAATACAATACAAGATACTTGAAATTATTGGCATGAGCAAAGCTGAAATTGACAGAAGGTTCGGCTTCCTTCTTGATGCATTGAAATATGGAGCACCTCCTCATGGTGGAATAGCACCTGGTATAGACAGGCTTGTAATGATAATGCTTGGCTTGGATAGTTTAAGAGATGTTTATGCTTTCCCAAAAACATCAACAGGTTTATGTCTTATGACTAAAGCTCCATCTGAAGTTGATAAAGAGCAGCTTGCGGAATTAGGAATAAATCTTGTTTCAAAAAACGTTGAAAAAAAGGAAACAGGGTAATGAATATCAACATAATTGACTTAAGTTTAAAACAGGATAGCTTTCCAAGATTCAAGCGAGATTTCGGAGTTGAATATAACTGCATATATTACAACGGATTCAAAGATAAATATCCAAAGGTAAAAAAGGGAGAGATAGTTGTTCTGACAGGTTCTGAGTACTCAATAATTCGAGACTATGAATGGCTTCCAGTATTGCTTTCCTGGGTTAATGATATTTATTACAGTAATGTACCCATCCTTGGAATCTGCTATGGACATCAGCTCATTGCAAGGGCTTTGGCAGATATAAAAGCAGTATCTAAAGCACCAATTCCTGAAATGACATTCATTCCAATATATATAATAAAGAACCATGTAATATTTAATGAACTTGAAAATCCTTTTCATGCAATGTCTGCTCATTATGACATGGTAAAGGAATTACCTGAAGGATTCGAGATAATTGCATATTCAAAAGACTGCAATAATCAAATAATGATTGATAAAAATAGACCAGCTATTGGACTCCAATTCCATCCTGAGATAGATATAGAGACTGGAAAGAAGTGTATATATATTGAAGAAAAAATCTTGATAGAAAAAGGATTAAATCCCAATCATTTACTAGAACTAATACCTCACAAACCTACAGGAGCTGATCGGATACTCAGGAATATAGCACTGTACTTCAGGGAATTCTAATACTGACTATTAAACTTGACAAACTAAACAAGCTTTCACTCTTTGCCAATAATATATACATTTTAAATATTCAAGGAGGTTAAAATGCCATTATTGGATTCTAAAACTGGAAAAATACGCAAAGAATATGATATCAAAGATTTGGAAAAAGCTGCTCAGGAGATGCGTATTTATAATATGGTTTCCTTGTGCGCTGCTAAATCAGGGCATTCAGGAGGAACTCTATCTATCATGGATATTGCAGCAGCCTTGTATCTTCATATAGCAAGACACGATCCTGAAAACTATACCTGGGAAAACAGGGATAGAATCATTTGGTCAGTTGGGCATAAAGCACCTTCATTATATATAGCATTAGGCATGTCAGGCTATTTCCCTGTTGAGGGAGTAGCTACATTAAGGAAATTCGGCAGTCCTTTTCAGGGACACCCACACTGGCAAAAATTACCAGGTGTTGAGATCTCTACAGGCTCATTAGGTCAGGGATTGTCTTCAGCTGTAGGAATGGCACTTGCAGCCAGACTTGATAAAAAAGACTATAAAGTATTCGCTATTATGGGAGATGGTGAACAGCAGGAAGGACAGATATGGGAAGCAGTTATGTCTGCAGGTCATTTCAAGCTAGATAACGTAATAGGAATAATTGATAGAAACAGACTCCAGATTGACGGCTGGGTTAAGGATGTAATGAATGTTGAACCTCTTGAAGATAAATATAAAGCTTTTGGGTGGGAAGTTTTCGTAGCAAATGGGCATGACATGAAAGAAATAGTAGATACATTCAACAAAGCCTTAAAAGTAGTTGGCAAGCCTTCTGTAATCATTTTTGAAACAATAAAAGGCAAAGGTGTTGACTTCATGGAGGATATTGCTGGATGGCATGGTAAATCTCCATCCTGTGAGGAAATGAACAAGGCAATTGCACAAATAGGTCTTGATAATCCTGAAGTTGTTGATACGATGTTTGATATTGCCAAAAAATTCCAGGAAGATGCAGACAAGAAAATTGCTGAATCAATGCCTAAATTCAAGGAGAATTACTGGTGGAATTCCAAGGAAATAATGAAGGTTCAAATGGATCCAACCAGGATGGGATTTGGAAGATTGCTTAAAGAAAAAGGAAATGATGAACGTGTTGTATGTCTTGGAGCAGACATATCTGGCTCAATTACTATTTCGGAGTTCTATAAATCTAATCCTGAGCGAAAAAATCGCTTCCTTTCAATCGGGATTGCTGAAGCAAATATGACATGTATAGCAGCAGGACTGGCTAAAGAAGGCAAACTCCCCGTTATTGGTACTTATGGTGTTTTTGCTTCTATGAGAAATGCTGATCAGCTTAGAACAACAGTTGCCTATGGTGATCTGAATGTCATGATTGGTGGAGCACATGGTGGGGTAAGTGTTGGGCCAGATGGAGCAACGCATCAAGCTTTGGAAGAAATATCAATTATTGCATCAATTCCTAATATGCTTTTATCTGTCCCATGTGACAGCATTGAAACATACAGGGCAACTGATCATCTGTTATTCAATGAAACGCATCCCAAATACTTGCGTTTTGCAAGGGAAGCAACGCCAGTAGTTACAACAATGAAGAGTCCTTTTGTCTTCGGAAAAGCTAATGTTATAAGATTCAGAGGCGAAAAACAGGATTTCAAGGAAGCTTTTGAACACATTCTTGCTTCAGAATACAAGAATGAAAATGAAGATATTTCAATTATTGCATGTGGTCCGATGGTTCCTGAAGCAATGAGAGCTTCATGGATTCTGAAGAAAGAATTCAATATTGAAGCAAGAGTACTTAATGTTCATACTATCAAACCTCTTGATATAGAATCAATAGCAAAATCTGCATCAGAAACTGGAGTAGTAATTACTGCTGAAGAACATCAGGTTGGTGGTTTTGGTAATATTATAGCCGGAGCAATTCTTCAATCATCTATCAGCAACACCAAACCTGTTAAGATGGGACAAATCGGTGTTAAAGATAGGTTTGGAGAGTCTGGTGCCCCATGGGAACTTATTAAAATGTTCGAGTGTTCTGCTGAACATATCGTAAAAATGGCAAAGGAACTTCTTAATAAATAATCATGAAATTCGGGGGAGCTTTTTGCTCCCTCGAGTATTACTATCTGATATTAATAATCAAACAATAGGACAGAAAAAACCTGATACTTAATTCTTGACACTACAACGCCTGGCAATAAACACGTTTATGAAAATTTTAATGGAGAAAAGTAAGTGGATTACCTTCCTATTCGATTAAATGAAGCAAAAGAATTTTTCAATTTGCTAGATCAGGCTAGAAAGGGATTTGCTATTTACGGTCCATCATTTATTGGGAAAAGCCACTTTCTTTATTATCTGGCTCATTACTCACAAGTCAGCCAAAACAGCAAATACTATCCAGTATATTTCAATATTGATGTCCTGTTTGCTGCCAGAAGAGATGCGAAGGTATACTTTGATGGCAATGAACTACTTAGAGTACTTCTGAAATCAATTATATACTCTTCAAAGGAAGACAGTTATAAAGCTGGAAACCTGACTTTCCTTTATAGCCAGCCTGAAGACACATTCATTAAAAAGGAAATAGAGATTATTTACAGGAAGATAAACAGCAAGGATTTTAACTTCATTGATATATGGAGTGAAATCCTGAACCTTCTTATCGCTAACAAGAAGAATGACTATCTTTTCTTCATAGATAATCCGGCAAGATTATCAAGGATTTCATTTGATAATGGCATCACTATTTTAAACCTAATTAACACGGTTTTAACTCCCCTGAATGAAATTGGGATAATAATATTAACAATAAATCCTTCTAATACTGATTCCACTTTAGAAAATTATATGATAAGAAATTTCTTCTACTATTATCATCTTGGACTTGTTGAAGAAAGAGATGTTGAAGAGTATTTTAATAAAACACTTCCTTGTAATAGGGAGCAATTTGCCCTGAAAGCAGTGGTTAAGGAACTATCAAATGGTATTCCTTTCTATCTTGATAACCTGATTAAGGAAATGGCTTGCTGGTTTCCTCTTGATGCAAGTGAAGAAAAGAAACTGGAAAATATCTTCATTCAGTTCTTCCAGAAGGAAGATACTAACATAAGACGATTCTGGGATTCAAAGCTCTCCTTGATTAATGACAAATCAACAATTAACAAAATACTATCATTTATTGATACAATACAGCACAGTGAAGTATGCAGATTCAATAGGAGCTATTTAAAAGAACTGATATTTGAAAATGATACTTCTGAAATAAAGCATGCTGAATTTGAAATATTAATAGAAAACCTTATTAGATTGGATCTTGTTTCTCCAGCTGATGCATTTATGGAGGTATTCAATATTTCACAAGACAAGCTATTCAGATTTTATATTGAATACCTCAACTTCAAGAAGAATCTACCCAAGATTGAAGAAATAACAAATTTCCTGAGAGTCAATTTCTATCAATTCCAGGCACAAAGCATGAGATTTAATGGAAATGTGATAGTTTTTATGTTCTATCATATTTTCAGTTCATTTTCTGATATACCTGCTGAAAGAAGAAGTATTAAAAATGGCAAAGACTTTTTCGGAATTGATAAGGAAATATATTTACCTCCTTTCGAAAAAATTCATTACAGAGGTGATATCAATGGCTTTCTTGAAGACACTTATGAAGTAGATATAATCGGTGAATATATACATAATGGTACGAAATTTGCTTGGTTTTTTGAATACAAGTACAGTAAAGAACCGATTTCAAAAGGTGAGGTTGAAAGATTCTTGAGAGATGTTGAAGTTATCTCTGAGGCATATGGTTATGAAAATATCGAACAATGCTGGATATTCTCACAGTCTGGATTTGAAGATAATTCCATGAAAATAATCAGCAAGAGGGATTTGCTTTATTCAGATGTAAACAAGCTGCAGGCATTTGCAGAATATATTGGTCTTCCACCATTACCAACATTTTACGAGGAGGATTAGTGCTCTTTTATTTTCTGTTTTTCCTAAACATGAGCATATATTCAGCGCCTGGTATTGAACTTGCATCTACAACTGGATGTACTGTTTTTGCTGACACTCTGGATATCGGGAAAATAAAAGATGGGGGCTCTAGAAGCATCAATGTCATTTTCACAAATCCAGGTGATAAGGACCTGGAAATAAGTGACATAAGAAGTACATGTCCATGCTTCAAGATAAGAATGATAACTCCCCTTTTAGTTGCTGGAATGAAGAAAGGAGTATTCAGGTTAACTGTTATTACTGAAGATCTTGAACCTGTATTCCTGAAAAAAATCTATATTCATACTAATATACCGGAAAACGAAATATGTTCAATTTTCGTAAGAGGAGAGATAATAAAATGAGATATTTACTTGTTTTCATATTACTTCCCCTGTTACTTGTTTCATGCAAGTCAGATCAAAGTGACGAATTCAAGAAAATTACTAAAGAAATGGGAGGAGAAAAACTTGCTCAGGTAGGAGACAGAATTCTGACTGAAAACATGTTGAAAGCTGTTATTCCGGAAAAAGAATATCTGGAAATGAAACCATTGAATAAGAGGCAAATGGTTGATGAATGGATTGCCATACAATTAATTAGACTTGAAGCAAAGAACGATTCGTTTCCAAGAGATGTAAAAAATCGCTTCCAGATACTGATGAAGGAAGATGCAGACTATGCAGCAAATTATGTAAAATATAAAATCTCCTTATACAAGCCTTCCGAAGAAGAAACCAAGGGTTATTATATGAAAAGGAAAGACAAGTTCTCAATTCCTGAAGATGCCTATAGAGTGATGCAGATCTTTTATAAAACTGAAGCAGAAGCAAAAAATTCTATTGCTAAAATAAAAGCTGGAGAGGATTTTTCAAAGATAGCAAAAACAGCCCCAGATGACAAAAAGGCAGCAGAAAATGGAGGAGACCAGGGTCTTATGGATTCTGCAAAGCTAGATGATACTTATGGAAAAGAGCTTTCAACAAAAATTAAAGCTCTGTCAAAAGGTGAATTGCTTTCTGAACCGGCACCGATATTAAATGGCTTTCTGATAATAAAACTTGCTGACTTCAAGAAAAAGGGAGAAATGATTCCATTTGAAATAATTAAGCCTCAAATTGAGAAAGAGCTGATCTCTAATTATATTTCAAAATGCGAGAAGGAGCTGATTAACAAGCTTGTTAAAAAGTATAAGCCTATCAACTACTTAGATAATGTGGGTAAATGATTACATATATTTAGTGAGCTCTTTTATATACAATTCAGAATAGTTTCAAAAAGAATACTGCAAACCGCTCCATAAAGCAATTACTAAATGGTATAATTTTTGCTATTATATTATTGTAAATATAATACATTTCTTTAAAGCACATGATTACGATGAATAGAAACGGTATTATTTTAGAAGGGAATGTTCAAATGTGTAAAGAGTTACTTAAAAATAAAATCAGGAAGGGGGTTATAATGAATAACAAGGGTTTCACTTTAACTGAACTAATGCTAGTTATTGTGATAATGGGAATTATAACAGCTATTGTGGCACCCAGAATGGGAGCAAGAGACAAACTGGATCAAGGAGAAGAGTTGTTCAGGCAAAAACTTCTTGAAGCAAGGACGCAGGCACAACTTAATAACCAGTTTTACAGGACTGTCTGGTCAACTTCACAGATCTGGATTCAATATCGTGATGCAGCTTTAGCATGGCATGATACTTTAGGAAAAACAAGTATACCACCTGAACTTACCCCATCATTTCCAGATACAGTTCGTTTTAACACTAATGGAGCAGCTGATGATGGAAATGGATTCAATCCTCCCAATATTACAATAACTGACATGGGAACATCAAGAACACTTACTTTAGTAATCTCCCCTATAGGGACGATAAAAAAGCTATAGGAGGAAGCGTATGAAAAACAAAAATAAAGGTTTTACACTGGTTGAGCTTATGGCGGTCTGCGTTTTATTCGTGGTCGGCATATTAGCTCTGGGCCAGGCAAGAATTATATCTATTAAAGCTGATACAAAATCTACAAGAATGGGCGAAGCTACTATGGTTTCGAGAAGAATAGTTGAAAGAACAATTGCTCAGGGTTACAATTATTTACCTACTTCAAACAATACTTACAATTTTACTGAAAGCGGTTTTAATGTAACAAGAGTAGTTACAGTCAACTGGAATGGTCAAAGGAATGTAAAGCATGTTTTATTCACATTAGTATGGAAAGTGGAGAACATGCCAGCAGATACTTTGAGAGTAACAACTTTAATTTCAAGGAGGCTGTGAAATGAATAAGAAAGGATTCACCCTCGTTGAATTGGTCATTGCGATTACGATAATGACTTTGATTGTAGGAATGGTTACAAGGTTTTTTATTGTAAACCAGGATGGACATGTTTCTGAGAAAAACGCTATGCATACAAAGCAGAATTCAAGGATTATTTTTGATATTATTATTGAGGACTTAAGAATTGCAGCAATGAATCCTCGTGGAAGCAATGCCTTTCAAATAAGAGTTGCAGATACTTCCAATATTGTATTCACTGCTGACATTGATCCCCAGAATATAAATCCTCCATTCGGAAATGGAGCATACGATCCCGCTAGAGAATATTTCAGATACTACAAGAGTGGTAATTCTCTAAGAGGAGTAAGATTTGACTCTATTGGTGGAGATAGAGAATTCTATGATAAAGTCCAGAGATTCAGATTAACTTATTATGATGAGAATGGAACTCTTCTTGCTACTCCGGTAGATAGCACAAACAGGGCAAGGATAGCAAGAATTGATGTTACCTTAACGCTTACTTCTGACAGAAAATATGGTAAAGGATCAGCATCTGTTTATCAGTATGGTCCATGGGATGCTTCTGTTTCACTCAGGGTAAGAAGATAGGGAGGTGAATAATGAAGCTTAATCAAAAAGGTGCAGCCGGTCTCGTATTGGCAGTAGTAATAATGTTCTTCATGGGAGTTATTATTGCAGCTGCTATGTTGATGACAAGGGCAGATACAAAAGTCACGGCAGTAGACAAAAACAAACTTGTATTTTTCAATGCTGCAGATGCAGGAGCTGAATATATGTATGCTCTCATTAGCAGTAATGCAATGATTGGGAATTCAATTTCAGCTATTGATTTGGGAAATGGAAGAAGCTTTTCTGTTGAAAACATAAGAAAATCCTCAAGATTTGCAGCAGGTTATTCAATCGATGTTGGAGGTACTTCAAAACCATTTATATTTGTTGATTACAGTTTTACTTCTGTTGGAACTTACGCAGGGAAAACAGATAGAATAGAAGCACAAATTAGTTTCGGCCCGGTTCCTGCAGGTACCGGATATTAGTTGATGGAGGTGAGAAAGATGAAAAAACTAGTTTTGATAATTACAGTCTTGTTTCTTACAGGGATAATACTTGCTAAAGGAACAGTTTCACAAATTAGCTTTGAAGGTTTCCTGACTACAGAAAAAAACAAGACTGGTATTGTATCAGAATATTCCTTATATGACAAGGCAATTCATGCATATAATGGTTTACCAAGATACGTAAAAACATTAAGCAATCCACTTGTAAATGGATATAATTTGACAGCTTCTCCTTATAATCCAGCAATACTTCAAGGTCTTTACTATAGAGTGAAAAGTGTTAACTGGAATGAATATTCATTTACTTTTGTTTATGAAATAATAAACAAAGGATATAATGATTTGAAAATTGTAAGATGGGATAGAATAGTAAGATCTCCAAAAGATGGAAAATTCCTTTTGCCATCTAATGGAAGTGTAACAATTGAAGTTACATCAGCAATGCCAGGATATGGAAATGACAAACCTCAGCCAGAAGCTAAAGTAATAATATACAATTCAAATGGCTGGGCAATGTTCGATCCAATGCCTGTTAGGCGTATGTATACAAACCTGGAACACTAGAGGGAGGTGAAAGAAATGAAAAAGATATTAATTATAACAATGTTTGCCTTCCTTATGGTTGGCGGATTATATGCGGATGATGAAAACTTGTTTACTTCATCAGTAAAGTCTGATGTAATAATAATACTCGATACTTCAGGAAGTATGATGTGGGATGTCCATCAATCATCAAATACCTACAGGGCAAGATGGAAAAACTGGTCATACGGAGGAGATTTTGGAGCTTATTGCGATAGTTATGGATGTATGTGCATGGGAGTAGGATTGAAATCCTGGAGACCTGGATATCCAAATCAAACCAATTATAATTATGACTACTTTGGATTTATGGGACTTGAAACCTGGAATGACTTAACAAATACTGATGCAATAGACTATTGCCATACTGTAAGGATTGATTATAGTGGTGGCTGGTCTTCTGGATATGTAACTTCACGTGGAGAAGATAAATCAGATTCTGAAGCTTGCTGGCCAACAGATAGTCGTTTGTACATCTGCAAGGATGTCATGCATTATGTTCTTTCTACAACAAAGAATCTTCGCTTAGGATTATGGGGATTTGGATTATATAATTACTCGTACACAATAGAAAGCTACTATCAGCCAGTTAAAAGAGATATCTATACATCAGGCGCTAATTATTATGCCAAGTATAAATTCCCGAGACCTTATCAAAGCGGTGATTGGGCATATTATGTTCAATACTGGTTGACATATAC
This sequence comes from Candidatus Coatesiibacteriota bacterium, assembly GCA_016927185.1. Taxonomy (GTDB): domain Bacteria; phylum JAFGND01; class JAFGND01; order JAFGND01; family JAFGND01; genus JAFGND01. The sequence goes on along the minus strand of JAFGND010000071.1, from coordinate 27,911 downwards.
CCAGGGTTATAACAGTGCCATAAAATATACTGATGTTTCAGATGATCAAAGTGAAGCACTCACATACTTGAATAACCAGTTTGAAGATATATATGAAAGTGGAGGAGTATGGTATCTGGATGGAGAATTTGTTGCAATTGGTGGAACCCCAACAAAATGCGCATTTGACTCTGTCAAGAATTACTATATTCGTGAAATCAACTACAAAGATGGTCCTGCTGGATATGCAGTCTGCAGAAAGTATTTCGTATTCCTCCTTACAGATGGAGTATGGAATAACTGCGGTGATCCCAAACCAACAATTGCTTCAATGAGAAATACAAGCACTTCCTACGGGATTCATGACATAAAAACCTATGTTGTAGGATTTACTGCAGATAATGCATTAAAAATGGAACTAGATGCAATGGCTCAAGCGGGTGGAACAAATCATGCTTATGCAGCAACCAGCAGGGAAGAACTGCTTGACTCACTGGAGAAGATATTCCAGATGCTTGACTCTACAGCATATTCATTCTCAGTTGCATCAGTACCTACCGTTCGTGTAACAGACTCTGATAGTCTTGCATATTTTGCCAATTTCATACCTTCAATGGGTGAATTCTGGAAAGGCCATCTCTACTGCACAAGATTGAATACATTGGGAGAAGTTGTTGATACTCTCTGGGATCTCCATGATAATTTGAGAACCATGAATTATGCATCAAGAAATCTTTATTATGAAACCTCAGCACACACGAGAAATCCATGGAGCTCAGTAACTACAACAGATCTTAATGTTTCAAACACTGCAAGAAGAGATTCAATATATGAATTTCAACGCGGTAATCCAACACTTTCAGTTGGTGGAACTGGAAGACAGGAAAAGCTGGGAGATATCTTCCATTCAAGCCCTGTCCTGCTTGGAGTAGGCGGCCTTTATTATTTCGGTCCCGGCTATTATGATTTCTATAACAATGTAAAGAAAACTCGTGTAAAAACACTTGTGTTCGGAGCTAATGATGGCTGGTTCCGCGGGATATATGCAAGCGGAGCAAGCGAGGGAAACGAAGCCTGGGGTCTTGCACCTAATCCAACACTCAGGGATCTGCAAAAAATTGCAGCTTCACCAAGACGCCACTTCTACTATATGGATGGAAGTCCGTCAGCTGCTGATATAAGATTCGTATCCGATTCAACAAATGTCACTCATAAAGGCTGGCATACAATGGCTATTGTTGGAATGGGAATTGGTAATGGAAACAGCAGAACTGAAAACGGGACATATTATACACAACTGGAACTTTCATACCCAACAACCTGCCCGACAGCCCCATATTCATTTACTCATGCCAAGATGGGACATACATGGTCAGAGGCAACAATATTCAATACAGTTAACAAGAATATCAAGCCATGGGTTGCAGCAATGGGATTTGGTTTCCCATATCCTTCAAAAGCTGATTCAACAAAGGGAAAATACCTTGGTATCTGGGTTCCTGAAGACAAGGTATGGGCTACTACCATTCCAACAGATCATTATATGGTAGCATCTCCTTCTGCCTTCAGTACAGTAATGGATGTAGATGGATTGATAAGAGTAAGATGGGTATCAGCAACAGGACTTGGTGGAAATGGCTTCATGGTATCAGGATCCTATCCCAATTCAGTAGTATACATGTTTAATTGCTCGGATAGCACTACTGTATCCAACTGGACTGGAAAGAAAATATTCACTGTTGATGATCAATATCGTTATCTTTATTTCTCACCAACATTTGCGTTTGATAACAATTCCAACACAGAACTCTGGGGTTACCTGGGTTCAGGAGACAAGGAAGATCCACTAGACACATTAAGACAGAATTACTTCTATGCTATAAAAGATGTCATTACTCGTTATAACGCAAATACAGTTATAGCTGAATCAAGTCTCGGAAATGCCGGAGCAGCTAATGCAAATGGCTGGAGATACATGTTCAAGGCAATAACTGGAGAAACCAATTCAAAGCATAAGGGAGAAAAAGTCCTCGGCAAGGCAATAGTATTCAACGGAGTAGTATATTTTACAACATATACTCCTGACAATATTACAACCTGTACTAAAGGTGCTGGTATTGCCAGGTTGTACGGACTTGATTTCCAGACTGGTTCAGGCAAACTGGGAACTGCCAACAAGATAGGTGAAGTCATCGGAAGCGGTGTTCCTTCACCACCTTCTCTATCAATAGGCCCTGATGGAGCAAGGATAATGGTAATGACAGCTCTTGGACTTGTTTCTTATAATATAGGTGGAACCGGTATTGAGGAAGATTATATCTATTGGAAACGCAGAATTCAACAATAAAACCTAAACCAATGGAATTAAAAAAGCGGGATCGAAATCCCGCTTTTTTTTGTTTATATCTTTATAATTTCTATGGTAAATAATCAGCTCTTGTTGCTTTTGTACTTATCTTTATTCTCCCTTCAAGAGAAACATTCAATGGGGTTTTTTTCTCTATATATTGAACAACAGCTTTTCTTACTGTTATTGATTCCTTCACCATGTCTCTTTGAATTTTCCTTAATAGTCCATATCCAACTGCCCCATCACTGAGATATGCTGAAGTAGCAAATGTATACTGTTTCTTTAAATCAAGCGGTTTTCCATTGATACAGACTTCGCATAATCGCCTTCCTGATGGAAGAAGCGGATTAACTACTACCTTGACACCTGATAGTTGACTGTCTTTCCTTCTTCCTGAAAAACTGACTTCCAGTATATTTGCAAGCATGGCTCCATCAACAGTCATTTTATGTATTGGATTATCAAAAGGTATCACTCTGTAAATGTCAATCTCCTGAATCTCCCCTATTCTTATATTGGCTCGAAGTCCTCCCCTGTTTACAAGAGCAACATCAGCTCCTACTGATTCCCTCATTGCATCAGTTACAACATTTCCCAGGGTTGTTTCATAATTCCCTCTCTGGAGTTCTGTTTCTGTTTTTCCGATAACTCTTCTCAAGTGCTTCTCAACCGCATCCTGCTGGCATCTCAGATAATCCTCTGCATCATTATCAGGCTTGAATCTTTCTCCCCAAAGATTTATTGCCTCGATTGAAATTCCAATTATTGTACCAGTATCTTTATCAAGAGACAAATCTATTCTTCCAACAGTTGACAGTCTTGAATATGCTTGAGTAATAAAAGTATGCGTTTCAGGAACTTCATAGGGAGGATAAATACCTATATGGCTGTGTCCTCCTATCACCAGATTAATGTTCTTGATTAGTGCTGTCACTTCAAGATCATCAAGTCCAAAGCCTTTTTTCTTTTTTATGAAATTGAGGTAAGCTGTATAATTAGGGAATTTCCTTGCATCAGCATTCTTTCTGTACTTATTAAATCTCTTCAACCTTCTTGAAAGCCCATCATCAACTCTCGGGAAACCCAGGTGGGAAAGAAGAATTATGAACTGAACTTCTTGTTTCTTCAACTCAAGTATATATTTGTTTACAGTTGGAGCAACATTTGTGAAAACTATTTCTGGAAGTTTTTCCTTGGGAACAAGTGTTATCATGTCTTCAGTTGTAATACCTAGAATACCTATCTTCAACCCATCCACATTTTTTATGATATACGGTTTTATTCCATAGGGAAACTCTTTCTTGTTCTTTGAAGAGCGTGTATTGGAAGACAAGACAGGCATTTTTGATGCAGAAATCAATTTCTCTACATTTTTATCACCATCATCAAAATCGTGATTTCCCAAAGTCCAGCAATCATAACCCATCCTGTTGAAAAAATCTACTATTGTTGCACCCTTGCTTTCATCACCAATTGGCGTTCCCTGGTATATGTCTCCAGCATCTAAAAGCATAAATCTTCTGTCCTTTTGCTTGCATTCCATTTTTACCTGTTTTATCAAGGTAGCTAATGCGCTTCCCCCTCCCAGATCAGGAGGAAAGTCGGGATCTGCCCATTCCGCAATTGATTTCGTTATATATCCATGGATATCATTTGTGTGAAGTATGGTTAAATTAATCGTATTCACCGGTTTCTCGGCAAATAGCTTCCAGGGAACAAGCAATGTCGAGGTAGCAATCAAGCCCTGCTTGAGGAAAATCCTTCTAGTTACTTTATTATTCAAACAACACCTCCTCCTTGTCTTTGACAGAAGATAATATGCTTTGAAACTATGTCAAGTGATTCGCTTTTAAATTGACAGAAAACCTTTATTAATAAAGTTTATTCGTATGATAGATGAAAATAATTATAACAGGACTTTTACCCAGGATGAATTAGATAAATATATCCAGAAAAGTCCTCTAGTCAAAAAAATCCAGATGCTTGTTGAAGAATTAAGAAAAAGGGAGCTTAGAACAACAAGCTCCGGGCATCTTGATAAATCAAACCTAGAGGAAAGACTTCCCTATTGTTTCTCGGTCTATCCAATGAGAGCTTGGGAATATTGCAGGACTTATGAAATTTGCGGGATTGAAAAAGGCAAGAAAGTGCTGGATTGCGGAGGAGCAAGCAGTCCAATAGTCTTTTTTGCTGCTTCAGAAGGTGCATCAGTTACCACAATCGATCTTCAGAAATCGCTTGTTAAAAACACAATGAAAGTATCAAGAATAATGAACTGGGATATTGATCCCCTGGTTGCAGACATGACAGAAATACCTTTCAAGGATGAAACATTTGATGTCGTAATATCTATTTCAGTTCTAGAGCATTTACCAAATGATGTGAAAACAAAGGCATTAAAGGAATTCAGGAGAGTTCTTAAGAAAGGTGGAATTGCAGGTATTACTTTTGATTTTGGCAAAAGCCTTAATGCAAAAACTGAATATGACTATCAAAAACATGATCAATTCCATACTCCTTTGCAGAATGTAGAGGAAATAATGAAATATATTGTTGAGCCAAGCGGTATGGAGATACATGGAAACAAGATATTCACGCAAACAGAGATAGATCCTGATAAGGAATACATGAGAAGGTTTTTCTTTGAATATTATGAAGGGGACCTCAAATATAAAGTGAAACAGAAAATTAGAAGCCTTCTTGGTACTTTTGATATACCATATTATTACTATACTTTTTTTACCTTGTTTTTAAGGAAATTATAAGAAGCCATAAAAATTATCAGGGATAAATCCTAATTCTTCTATCAAGGCTCCCTTATTCTTTAGCAATATCTCTATTCTGTCAGCAAAAATCATCTTTTCATTACTCCTTTGAAAACCAATTAGCAAGCTCCCTGCCTTGAAAAAATCCTTCCCATATACGTAATCCTGGGAATAATCAGAACTTTCGCTTAATGCCCAGGTTGATACAAACAAATCGCAATGCAGCTCAAAATCCTCAAGAAAAGAAACTGGTAATAAATTGATCTTTTTCTCTTCCACTTTTTGTTCTTTTGAAGTTATAATATTTACTCTCTCCTTGTTTGTTACAACAGATAAATAAAGCCATTGCAAACATGAGAAAAGAGGAGTATCTATTATTATATAGGTAAGTTTCTTATTTATCAATCTATCCATAATCTTTATCAGATTTCCATAACCTCCTCCCCAATCAATAACAGTATCCATAGCATTGAAATCAGACTTTGTTGTATTCATGAATTTACATAAATGATAAAGAAGATGGATTGAATTATGTGATGTAATATATTTATAACTCACCAGATATGGCTTCCCAAAAGGATCCTCATACAAAACCTTCTTCAAAGTCTTATATGGAATGTTCTGCTCCAGAAACTGAATCTGCTTTTCTAGCCACTCTCCTGGTGAATAAACAAACATCGTATTTCTTACTGAATTCAATCTGAGAAAATCATATGGAGGGTAATTATCAAATGATACTTTTAAATTATCATTATTTGAAACCCATGCTTGTATAATAAATCTATCTATGTCAGTATTTTTTATCTTTTCATATTGAATTGAAAAGCTATGCTTTAACTCATCATAAGTTCTCTTCTGATAACGTTTTGCAAATCCAAGATACTTTTCCAGTATTTTCATAAATATCCAGTTTTATAAAGTTTTATTCAATTCAATTCTCTCATAAATCATTCCCACAAGCATGAAAACAAAATAGGCTATACCTGTTGCCCAGGCTGCCCCTTTAGGACCGTAATCTGGTATCAGGATAAAGCAGGCAATTAGATTACTTATCGCTGCAATAAAGGTTATGAAAATTACTAGCTTTGTTTTCTTCAAATATATCAAATATAGGGTTCTTAACTGTGCTGCACCCCAGAAAAGAAAACCAAACAAGATCCACAATGTAAATTCTATAGAACTCTGGAATTCCTTGCCTACAAATATCTTGTAGACAAATGGAAGGATTAAGATAAAAAAGACAATTGCCAATATGCCAAGTATAGAATAGAAAAGGAATATCTTGGACTTATATTTTACTGCATCAACAAGTGAATCCTTGAACTTCGACATCAATCTTGGAGAAATTGCAGACATAAATGGTACTATCAAGAGCTGCTGAAACACAAAGCCGAACTTATATGAAACTGCATATAAACCTAATTCCTCCATTGTCCTGAAATATGCTAAAAACCATCTGTCAGCACTGATCAATATCCAATTGGCAAGAGCTCCAAAAACTATCGGAAGACCTATCATCAAGTATTCTTTAGCTTTTTCATAATCAAAACTGAAGTCAGATGATCTTCGGTATTTCAAACCAAGATAAATGCAAAAAAGCGTTTCAATCAATGTGACTATGAATGTTGATCCAATAACAGCCAGATAACCCATCCTCAGATAAACAACTCCGTAAATATTCAGAATTGCCATTAGAAGTCCTGTAACAATCTGCATAGTACTCACAAATAAAGCTTTTTGCCCGTTCATCAGTATAGTATAAGTAATTTGTGCTGCAAATCCCATAAATGCAGGCATTATTGCCATGAAAAGAAGTGGAAATGCAGTTACTGGAGTTTCAGGAGAGGATATTCTTGAAGCTATAAAAGGGCTAACAAGTACTGTTATGAATAGTATTGGTGTTGAATACAAAAAGAAAGTATAGATTGACTGTTTAATCATTTTTTCTCTTTCAATACCTTCAGTATGAAAATAATAGATAAAAACTACCTGGGGAAGCCCTCCACAGAAAACTGGTGATAAAACAGCAGTTATTGTTGTCAGCAAATCAAGCATCCCATAATCTACCTTCGTTAATAATCTGGTATATATGGGTAGCATATACAAGCTTATTCCACGAAGGAATAATGCACCAATACTATAAATAATAGCATTTCTGATGGCAGTGTTTTTCACAATTTTCTCAAGATCAGTTTTAATGCAAAGCATGTTCAGTTCCTGTGATAATAATGTCAACCATTACAGTCATCAGATAACTCTTTGCTTGACAGATACAGTGCATAATAGCTTCTTGATGACAATCTATGGAGTTTTTAAGGAAATATTTAGTATTTATTTTACTGGCTCTTGCTTTAGCGATAAAGATAATATACATTATTGAAGTTAAAGATAATTCGCCATTCATTGATATACCTTTTGGAGATGCCAAATATTACATAGGTGAAGCAGAAAAACTTGTCAACAATGGAAACCTGACTCCAGAACCATTTTTTCACAGTGCTCCTGTCTACATCATTTTCCTTTTTTTAATGATTTCCTTTGCAGGCAAGAGCTTCATTTTCATTAGAATAGTACAGGTTTTGATAGGCATAATAAATCTCTTTCTTGTCTATAAGATAACTCTTGTTTATTCCAAGAAATGGCATACAGCTATCATTGCGGTAATAATAGCCATTCTTTATGCTCCATTGACTTTTCATGAAGTCAAGCTACTTGAAACACCAATAGTATTACTAGGATTGCTTGCGGGTATCTATTTGCTATCAAGAGAACATAATTTTCTGATAACATATCTCGCTGGAATTTCTTTTGGAATTGCTGCTCTTGGCAAACCAAATATTGCATATGTTTCTGTTTTCATAGTGGCATATGAATTTTATTGCAATAGAAAAGAAAAGAAGGCTTTTCTAAAACCTTTGCTATTGCTTCTGGGATTGATTACAGTAATCTCCCCTGTTGCTGTAAGGAACTATCTAGTAAGCGGAGAATTAGTACCAATTTCAACAAATGGTGGTATCAATTTTTATATAGGCAATTACAAAGGTTCTGATGGTGCATTTACTGTTCCTTCCGATCCAGAGTTCATCAAAGACAAACTAGATATAGCTTCAAGAGAAGTTGCGAGAAAACTTACTGGCAAACAGTTAACTGCTGAACAATCCAATATATTCTGGTATAAAGAAGGTTTTAGTGAGATAGCAAAAAATCCTACAGGATGGTTAAAACTCTTACTCAAGAAAATCATGCTTTTCTTTGGAAATTACGAAATACCCAATAAGCATGATTTCAATGTAATCAGAGAGTATTTTGCTCCAATATTGTGGTTCCTGCCTTTGAATGCCCCGATAATCTTTGGTCTTGCGGCTTTCAGTTTATTCTTCATCAACTGGAAGGACTTCAGATTGTCACTGATTATTATATTGCTTATTTTCATTACGATTATTCTTCTATTCAATACAGGAAGGTACAGACTACCAGTAATTGTCTTGTCTTTTCCACTCGCAGCATCAGCTATCTCAAAGATATATGAGCTCCTTAAATTGCATCATTATAAAATACTTCTGAGAGTCTTCATTCCAGTAGCAATCATCTCTTCATTGCTTTATACTGTTCCCAAACCATTTAATGAAAGCTTATACTTCACTCAATTAGGTAACGCATATATAGAAAAAAAAGATAAAAAAAATGCAGTAAATATGTATCAAAAAGCAATAAACCTTTCAAATAAAAATCATGCAGCTTACTGTGGATTGGGAAAAATATCTATGGATAACAAAAATCCTCAAAACGCAAAATTGCTTTTTACTAAAGCATTAAGTCTCAACCCAGAGAATTCAGCTTACTATTTCAATCTTGGAAATGCCGAGTTGGCTATGCTTCAATATGATAGTTCAATAGATGCCTATAAAAAATCACTAGCCATAAATCCAAACAATGCTTCTGCATATAACAATCTTTCATATGCATATGCAATGACGAACAACTTTGATAAAGCAGAAGAAGCAAATAAATATGCAATTCAGTTTGGAGGAGAAAAATATTACAAAATGTCTAGTTTCATAAATAAACTCAAGCAACGTAATGAAAACAAGACCAGGAAAAAGACAGAGGATTAAAGTTCATTTTTTTCTTTACAGGATTTAGGTTATCATAATTACTTGCCTTAATCAAATTAGGTATCAATAGAACGGAGGTTGTAATGAATAAGGTTTTACTAATTTTATGCCTATTTATAATTGTAGGCTTCTGCTTTGCGAAGCAGTCACCTTATGCTTTGTTCTTCCCAAATAACAATATTGGAGAATATCCAGTTGCCTGGGGGGACCACAATATTAACAAGGTAATATTCACAATTACTGATGCTGGATGCGTTGGATGGGCAAAAGGTGGAGATACAAATCCTCCAGCAAGAACTCATGGTTTCCAATGGAACAACTACTCATCTGCTTTATATCATGGCTCAATCTGGATAAGCCAGGATCAGAACCATGTTTCTGATACTTCTTATGGCTGGGATACAAAAGGATACTTTGGTCCTTATGATTTCGTAACAGTTGATTCACTAGTGATCGGTGGAACAGAACGTTCTAATCAAGATTCTAAAGCAAAATTCAATGATGATGATGCAACCAATCCATTGGGAGTTCTTATTGAGCAATATGGATTAGCATGGAATGCAACTCCTCAGGAAGATTATGTCATACTTGAGTATACAATCAAACCTAAAACTGCTACTGACACAATAAATGATATTTATGCATCATTTTATTGTGACTGGGATATGGGCAATGTACAGCAATCATATGGTGATGACGTAAACTGGGATGCTGAAACTAATATGATGTATCAAAATACAACAGATCCTTCTTGGGAAGGTGTTCATGTTGGTATCGCATTGCTTACACAACAAGCAACAGCCTACTATGCTGTAACCAATAATGTAGATGTTTATCAGGATACTAATGCAACTCCACCATTCCTGGGTCTTACTGATAGCCTGAAATTTTATATGGCTACTCATAACAAGGCAAGACCTGATACAGTTTATGATGTAGGAATGGCGGTTACTTATGGACCATTTGATGTAAGTAATGATTCTCCAGTTATTGTAGCATTTGCTTTTGTTGCAGGAGCAAGCCTTGATGACTTGAAACAGAATGCAAAAAATGCTAAAGCAAGATATGAAGGGACAGGATTTACCAAAACCAGAACAGCAGTCCCTGTCAAGTTCGACTCATTTATAAATGTAACTCCCAATCCTGTCAAGAAAGCAGGTACTTATCTGTTCAGGACAAATGACAGCGGAAAAGTCAAGATTACAATGTACAATCTAAAGGGAGAAAAAGTGACTACCCTGGCAGACAAGTACTATTCAAAAGGTACGTATCGTGGTTCATTTACAACTGATAGATTACCTGCAGGTATCTACTTTGTTAAACTTGAAACCTCGACAAAAACATTAACAAAGAAAATAGCAATAGTTCAATAATACAAGGTTAATAAAACAGCTAAGCGTGGTTTGTTTTTCAAATCACGCTTTTTTATTTTTTTCTCAATCTTGCAGCGAATATTCCTTCTATTCCATGCTTATGAGGATAAGTTCTCATGAATCCAGTTCTTGTAACAAGATCCGCAGGTATTTGTCTGCTAGCTGTTTCAACCTTGAACTCAGGTTTTAATGAAAGAAAATTCTTTATCACAAGGTCATTTTCTTCTGGTTCTATGCTGCATGTAGAGTATACCATTATCCCGTCTTTTTTCAGAAATCTGGCTGCATTGAGAAGGATGTTAAGCTGCAATTTGGATATTTTCTCAATGTCATCAATGTTTTTCTGCCATTTCCCTTCAGCATTTTTAGATAAGGTACCTGTTGCAGTACATGGAGCATCAACAAGAATCCTGTCTGCCATCTTCATTATATGAAAATGCCTTGCATCTGCTTTTATCAACATGATATTTTTATGTTCCATTCTTTTCAGATTTTCTCTAAGCATATTAAGTCTATAAGCATTTTTATCAATCGCAAATATAAAAGCTTTATCTCTTGACAACTCGGCCATATGAACAGTCTTCCCTCCAGGAGCAGCACATAAATCAAGAACGAAGTTGTCATTTTCAACCTGGCAAAGAAGGCTGACAAATGTAGAAGCTTCATCCTGAATGATTATCCAGCCCCTTTTCCATGCATCAAGTTCAGTTATTGATTTTTCTGTATTGAGCCTCAAAACATGCAATCTATACAACCCTGGAGTGACTTCAACATTCTCATTTATAAGTGATTCTATTATTTCCTCTCTTGAAGCCTTCTTTGCATTTATCCTGACAGTAATCTTTGGAGCAGTGTTATTTGAAATGCAAAGGGCAAGAGTTTCTTCAAAGCCGAATTTCTCTATCCACCTTTCAACCATCCATTGCGGATGAGACAAGAAATGTGTTAAATAACCGACAGGATCATTTTTGGGGGATGGAAATCTTATTTCTGCTTCTCTTCTAATGAATTTCCTTAATATAGCATTTACGAAGCCACCAGCTCCTTCATGGTCAAATTCCGTTGCTATCTCGACTCCTTCATTCACTGCAGCATATATAGGTACAGTCTTCATTCCAATTAGCTGATGAAGTGAAATTCTAAGAGATTCAAGGACATACAAGGAAAGATCTGCTATAGTTTTTGGTTCTATTAACCTGGAGATAACATAATCATATCTTCCCCGATACCTTAAAGTACCCATTATTAATTCTCTTGCAAATCTTCTTTCCATATTTGAAAGATCATAATTCAATGTTTCCTTCTGAAAAGTCTCTTTTGCAGGTAAATTCTCATTATTCACTTTATGAAGAACTTTTATTGCAATTAATCTTGATTTAGACACCTTGCTCATAAACTCCCTTTCAAACGAAGCTTAAGTACAGATAGTAAAACCTTTTTCATTATATTGAAATTAAAAGTGCTTTTACCCCTGATCCTGTCTTCAAATACAATCCTTACTTCCTTTATTCTCAAGTTCTTCTTGATTGCTCTGTAAAGCACCTCTTCGACAATATCTGGAGAACTTGCCTTCAACTCGAAAGGATTAATAGTCAATAATGAATTTCTTGTATATGCTCTGTAACCTGAAGTTACATCTTTTATTTTTGTGCCTAGCAGAATTCTTATATAATTTCCTGCAAGAAATGTAATCAAAGGCCTAATCAAACCTCTTTTGTCATCTTTCTGATTTCCCACTTTTCGCGAGCCAAGAACCATGTCAGCTTCACCTTTTCTTAGAGGTTCAAGCAAGTCAGGAATGAATTTCGGATTATGTGAGAAATCAGCATCCATTTCAATAATATAATCTGCATCCAGTTCCAGAGCTTTGATAAAACCTTCTCTCCCTGCATATCCACGTCCCCTTTTTTCCTTTCTGGAAACAAGAATAAAACTTAAAGGGAAGCGTTTTTGATAATCCTTTACTATTTCAGCAGTCCCATCCGGTGAATCATCATCTATTACAATAGTTATTGATTCTGGAGCTTTTTCCAATATATCTTCCAGCAAAAAACCAATATTATCTGCTTCATTATATGTTGGAATTGTAATAATAACCTTTTCACCCATTCAACTTTTCCTCTATCGTGTTCTTTATTTCAGTTTCGTCATGCGAAAATAATGTTTTTTCAAGCACGCTATCCCAGAAATGCCAACACCAGGGATATTCAACAAGAAAATTCTCAAACCTTTTTATAAAAACACCTGTAATTCGTTCAATATTATAATCAAGATCCTCTGGTTTTATAATTTCTGTCAAAACTAATTTATATGATAGATCCTGTTCTTCCTTCATGAAAATTGGGATTATTATTGAATCTGTAAAACATGCCAGTTTAGCAGCTCCTAATGGAAATGGATAATATCCATCCAGAAACTTGAAAACCTTGTATTTACCTCTAAAGTCCTTTCTCCCCTGACCATCACCTGTTGTAAGAATACAATTCCCATCCTTCAGCCACTTGATTACAGGCCTCAGGAAATGCTCAATGGAATAAACTCCTCCGGGAATGAATGACTCATAATAAAGCCTTTTCCTGAAAGCAATATTTGTTCCAATCATGCTCAATTCTTCACTATCAGGAAATCCTAGCTGCATAATATTTAAATCTCTCGAATAAAGGATAAAATTCTGAAGTTGAATCAATCCCATATGAGGATGAAGAAATATGATCCCCCTTTTCTTCTTGCATTCATCCAGTATGCTTGGATTTTCAATACTGACTATTTTCTGCCATGCATTGCTTCTTCTGAATCTTGGAAAGTAAAATATCTGAAGCCTGTCTCTATAGTGAAGCTTGAAGTATTTCTTTGTATTGCATGTTGAGTTTTTTCCATAATTTTCAGTAAAGAGTAAATCAAGTTTCTTTGCCTTATTTCTGCTAGCAATCATATGCAACAATCCAAAAAAATCAAATAACCTATATCCCCATCTTACTGGCAGGATTATGACTAACCAACGTATTGGATACCATATTATTAGTCTTGCAATATCCCTTAGCAGAGATTCCTGAACCTGCATTATGGTTTTCTGCGATTTCTTGGAATTTTCCTTCTGATATCTTTGAAATTATCAGGCAATGGGTTCTTATCCTCATAATCATCAATATTAATAAAACAGAGTGCCCTTTCATCAACTGAAACACAAACTCTTCCTGAACTTGATTGATTTCCAATATGAATTGATTTTGCATCAAGTTTGTATCTCCACCTGAAATCCTTCAGATTATCATATAAATTATATACATAGGTTCCATCATAAGCATAAATATTCTTATCACAAAGAAAAACTCCTGACCCATCCTTTGCTTTTAGATCCTCCATATGTGCGATAATTGGCCATGGTGCACCCAATTTTCTTCTTATCAAGCCATTAACAGGATGGAAATAAAAGATGTTCCCATTATACAATAATATTGTAGAGTTTTGCTTCACTTCATTCCCCATGAAAGCATTAAGCAATTTCCCATCCTTTGGATCAAAAATTTCTAAGCTCCCATCCAGACCGACTATTCCAGCATATCCATCTTCTCCTTCAAGAGATGAGATCTGTCTGTCTATTCTTTTCCAGACTTCTTGCAGTCTAATGGAGCTCCCTTTTTCAGGTTTCTCGAAAACATAGAATCCTTCATGCACTTTAGCTAACAAGTAATCTCCTGCTTCTGAGATTTGTTTTATTTCCATTGCAGGAAGTTCTTCTTCACCTGACTTAGAATCCAGTGAGATATTTCTGATTTCTCTCCTGTTAAAATTATAAGCCATTAGCTGACTTTTTCCCTGAACGCTTGTTACAAACCACAGTTCATTGTTATATTCAACAGGAGAAATCAGTCCATCACCTTTTATCGAGAATTCCTTATCTGTATCTCCATTAGGAAGTCTATAAAAAACAAATGTCGATTGCTGGTAAAACAGAACATCATTATATACAAATATTCCTCCAACCATATCCTGCGGAGTCTGCAAATCAACTCTGTTTCTGGCGATTTTCTCAATGAGAAGGAGTTCATTCTGAACAAGATCCATTGTTGATTTGACTGAATCTGAGCGCATATTTTGAAGATGAGTATCAAGTTTCAACATGGTTAGATTCAGTCTGCTAGCTTTTGAATGTGCAAGATCACCTACTTTATTGTTCTGGATTAGCTTTGCTAATGTCCTGTCTATTCTCATCTTGAGTCCATATAAGCCTGGATTCTTAGCCATATCAGTCAAAAATTGCATTTGTGTTTCCAATTGCTTTTGAAGAGCTTCTATCTTCAATTTAGAATGTTCTTGAAGTTGTATCTGCTTTTCTGTTTCATTCTTGACTTTACTATTCAATGAGAAATAACCATAACTTAGCATGGTTATAAGAATTACTGATAGTAATGAATTGACTAAAAGAAAAACCCACATTCCTTTTCCAATGATGAACTCTATCTTCTGAGGTTTTATAAGTGGTTGCTTGTATTCCTGATAATCATACTTATCCTTCTTTCCGTATTGAGGGAGAGTTGGTTCCTCTTCTTCATCATATTTCTTCTGTTCTTGATTATCTTCTTCCAGATATTCTTTCTGAGCAGCAGGTTTCGCATACTGGGGAGGAATTACCTCTTCATGTTTTACTTCTTCTTCTACAGCCTTGCTTTTAGGTATTTCTTCTTTACTGACATGCTCAACACTTTCTGGTATTGACAGTTTCTTCTGCAATTCAAAGAGAAAATCCTGTTCTTCTTCCCTGGATAAAGGGATATCAAGATATATCTGACTATCAGTGAGAGTTAATCCAGTTTGTCCTATAAGCTTTGTAAGTCTTGGTAAAACCTGCGCTCTTATTTCATCTTCAGTCTTGCTTTCCTGTTTCACTAATTCCTGTTTGCTTTTCGAAGCTATTACTGGTTTAACCAGACCATCCACCTTTGAATACAGTATTTCTTTTATATCTTCAAAAGCTAATTCCCTGCTTGATCTTTTAAGCATGAATTCAAGTATTCTTGAAAAATCACCAATTTCAATTTCAATATATACAGTA
The DNA here is from genome assembly GCA_016927185.1 of Candidatus Coatesiibacteriota bacterium. Classification (GTDB taxonomy): domain Bacteria; phylum JAFGND01; class JAFGND01; order JAFGND01; family JAFGND01; genus JAFGND01. The sequence continues at coordinate 12,276 of JAFGND010000071.1, read as the reverse complement.
CATGAAATATTCTTGTTCTCATTGGTAAGAAGGTCATTATAAATGAAGTGGAATTTTGCATTGCTTTCATTAAATACAAGCAAATAAACACTCTCTTCAATATCAAGACTCTGCTCGAAATAACGTTTGTTAAAGAAACCGTGACTGAGTATCAAGCAGTTTTCATTCTGAAGAAGAACAGCCTTTACTTTTGCTGGAACATAAATCCCTGGTTCAATAACTGCAATGGGTTTGTTTATATCTCTTATGGCAATAAGCAGATCCTTATCTATATTTATGCTGAATGCTCTTTCCTTGGGAACTAGCTCCTCTCTGTTAACCTTGTAGTGACAAATCTCGCATGAATAATGCATTGGAGGAAGATTGCTTCCACAGGAAGGACAGATATAATCATCCCTCAAATAAATTTCTAGTTTGCATCCACAATACTTGCACTCATTTTCATCAGTTTCCAGTTTTGATTTACACTTTGGACAAATAGTCTGTGATTTCACTGCAGGAATTTTTTCTTCCTCTTTTTCCTTCTCAATTACTGCATCTTCTTGATTTGTTTCTTCGTTTTCTTCCATCTTTTCTTCATTAGCTTCTTCTGTAGAAGCTTTATTAAAGAGTTTCCTTTTTCTTTTCATCTGTTTCCCTTTATTATTTTCTGAAACCAATTTTTTTTCTCTTTTGCTTCAGGAAGCACTGGAAGTTCTCCATCTGTTACCATTCTTGGGTTCTCACAACACAAAAGATCAGCAGTTTTTCTATTCCACTCTTTGCTTATAAACCTGTATGCTTCAAAAAGCAATGGCCTCTTCTTTCTCATTCCATGTGTATCACTTGCAACAATATGAATAAATCCTGATGTTAAAAGCTCCCACGCCAGACTGGTTTTAGAATCATAGTTAATAATACTCTCTGCATTTATGGATAATATAAAACCTCTATTCAACCATTCCTTGACTTCATTGATATTCTCAGTTTCCCTGTATCTCTCAATATGGGCAATTACCGGTTTGAAGCCTTTTAATTGTGCATCAAAAATAATCTCTAATGCTGCTTTTGTAATCATTGTAAATGGCGAGAACTCCGTTATAAAAAACCTTGTCCCTTCAATACAGAAAGGTTTTTGTAATGCATCTGCATCACACATTATTTCTGCTCCAAGTTTCATTTCAAAATCAGGAAAAACATTGCTGATTTTCGTTTTAAAATCCCCATAAGCAGGAAGTATCCTTTTTTCAAAATCATTGCTTTTTTCCCATGATTGATGAGGAGTAAGGCAAACTCCCTTTACGTCATTTTTTATCATAAGATCAATAGTTGCAAAAGCATCTTCAAAGCTTTCTGCTCCATCATCTACCTCAGGTAATATATGAGTATGCAGATCAAACAAGCTAATAGATACCTCCTGAATAGGAAGACTGGATAATCTCCTTGTTAGAATCATCTTGAATAAGTACAATAATCCCCATATTATCAGGTTTCCATCTGCCATCAATATTGAATTTCCTGTTTATATTGAAGGTTGCTCCCTTACTGGCATTTATTGATTCTTCCTCCAGAATGTCTCTTACCATATAATTCTCGGTAAGCAAATCACCTTGATGATCATATGTTATCATGCTTTCTACAAGCAAGAATCTTACCTTGAGAGATGCTGAGGGAGGATTATCAACTGTATTTATGTTTGCAGTAATACTCTTCTCATTTATGCTTCCTGAAACAGTTATCTTGAAAGGAGATAATATTCTGGTTCTGGTATTGAATGCTTCCTTGTATTTATCATATGTCCCATCATCCCCTCCATAATTCTTGATTATACCGTCTGCAAAACAGACAGGATATACTTTGCCTTCCTTGTAGTAATCAATTATCCTGTAATCTGTCTCGTCAGTTCCAAAAGTATCTCTGTCTGTTGGATGATATACAAGCACATTTACCTTATCTGAACCATTTTCAGCAAGAAGTTCATATGCTGCTTCAATTGCAACAGGACAATTGTGACACCAGGTTGCAACAAACAGCTCAAATAAGACAACTCGTTGAGTTCCTTGTTCTGGTGGTTCTTCATAATAAGGATTATAATCTTTTGTACATGATAACAGAAAAGGAATTAGCAATAAGAACACACTCTTGATTTTCATAATCTACCTTTCAACAATGATAATATCTTTTCCCCTTGGAATAACTTCACCTATAATCCTTGCATTAGAGACACCCCTGTTTTGCATTTCAGCCAATGCTTTTTCCGCAATACTTTCGTCAAATGCAATAAGAAGTCCTCCAGAAGTCTGTGCGTCATATAATATCGCTTTTTCAATCTCATTAATTGCCTCAGTTTTGCAGTTACTCGCAAAATAGCTCTGGTTTTCCAGAGATCCACCAGGATAAATCCCTTTTGAAATAATATCAAAAGCCAATTTATCAACAGGCATTTTGCTGAAGCAGATTTTCAAGGATACATTACTAGCTTCAGCCAATTCAATACTATGACCAATAAAACCGAATCCAGTAATATCAGTTGCAGCTCTTGCCTTATATTTAACCATGATTTCAGAAGCAATATTGTTAAGAGCTCTCATGTTATTTATACAATCCATTGCCTGTTCCATTCCCAGCATTTTGGCCATTAAAGCAGTTGTTATCACCCCTGTCCCTAATGGTTTGGTTAAAACAAGAATAGAACCTTCTTTTGCCCCGCGATTGGTAATTAGATCTACAGGATTAATCAATCCAGTAACAGATGCACCATAAAATATTTCCTTATCCTGAATAGTATGCCCTCCAAGTAATACTGTGCCACTCTCGGCAAGTTTTGATGCTCCTCCTTTAAGGATTTCTGCAATTACCTCCATGGGAAAAATCTTTTTATTAAAACCTATAACATTAAGTGCTGATATAGGCTTTGCCCCCATTGCATATATATCAGACAGGGAATTGGCAACAGCAATCTCCCCATAATAAAATGGAATATCAAGGATCGGAGTGAAAAAATCAACAGTCGAAACAACTGCAAGATCTTCATTTATCTTGAATACTCCAGCATCTCCATTATAGGTATAGTCCACCAATACTTCCTTTTGTGGAAATAAAGGAATTTTACCAATTATATCGTTTAGATCGGACCGACCTAATTTGCTTGCTCAGCCAGCACAACTGACATTAGCAGTCAAAGGAAAGATTAATTCTTCCATATACTCCATTAACAATTATAATACTGAATAAACTCATACGGATGCGGTAATTTATTAAGTTCTTCTATTTCCTTTCTTTTCTGATCTATCCATACTTCAATAAGCTCCTCAGTAAATACTCCTGAATCTGTCAGAAAGCCGTGCTCCTTTTTCAGAATATCAAGAGCTTCATTTAAACTTGCTGGAAGCTGTTTGTTCTTCTTTTTCTTATCAATTGAGAACCCCATCTTTACAGGATCAAGATCCTTTTTTACTCCATCAAGTCCAGCTAGCTGTATGGCTGCCATGGCATAATATATATTTGCTGTTGCATCTGGTGGTCTGTATTCAATTCTCTTGTCCTTTGGGTCTGTTGCATATTTTGGTATTCTTATTGCAGCAGTTCTGTCACCAAGTGAAAAAGTGATGTTAGTTGGAGCTTCAAATCCTGGCAATAGCCTCTTGAACGAGTTTGTAGATGGATTTGTAAAAGCCATGAGAGCTGGCGCATGAATAAGAATACCTGCTATATATGACATAGCCCATTTGCTCATCTTGAAGAAAGCCCCCTGTTCATCATAAAATAAGGGTTTATTATCCTGAAAAAAATGCTGATGCAGATGCAATCCAGAACCATTTTCGTTCGCTAATGGCTTTGGCATGAATGTGGATGTCATTTTATTCCTTATTGCTTCATTCCTTATTATATATTTCAGTACTGTCACCTTGTCTGCTGAAAACGGAAGTATATCAAAATCCAGTTCCAGTTCACATTGTCCTGGAGAAGCTACTTCATGATGATGAACCTTGATTCCTATGCCAAGGTCCTGAGCCATTTTTGCCATTTGGCTTCTTATCTGAACAATCTGATCAAAAGGAGGTGCAATACTGTATCCTTTCTGGTATTTTATTGTATTCCCGAAGTTGGGATTCAGATTTACTCCCCTGTTCCAGCAAGCTTCCTTGCTGTCAATAACATAAAAGCAGCTATTCTTATCTATATCATATCTTACATCATCCAGAAGGAAAAATTCAAGTTCAGGACCCCATTTTGACTTTGTATTGGGAAAACAATCTGACAAGTATTTCTCAGCTTTTCTGGAAATGCTTCTTGGGCATAAAGGATGTATCTGTTGAGGATTTTCTGCCATTACAACATCACAAAGAAAAGAGATCGTTTTTATCTCAAAAAAAGGATCTATAAAAGCGGTTGTAATGTCGGGTTTCATTCTGCAATCAGAAAAAGCGGGATCAAAAGCATACCCTCCTACACTTGAGCCATCAAATCCTATTCCATTTTCACATAACTTGTTTGTTAAAAGCTCGGCAGGCATTGTCATATGATACAATTGCCCCCATACATTAATCACCTTGAAGTCTATCTGGACAGCAGCTTCCTTCTGGGCAATCTCCATTATATCATTGATATCAAGCCCTTTTTTATGAAAATTTCCTGACAGAATCATTGTTCCTCCTTGTTAAGTCCCAAGACATCCTTCATATCATAGAGTCCGGGCTTCTTTCCATATAACCATATGCAAGCCCTTAAAGCCCCTTCAGCAAAAACAGCCCTGCTTTTTGCATTATGTATTATCTCTATTTCCTCATTCTTTGCAGCAAACAGAATATTGTGTTTGCCAACAATTTCCCCAGCTCTTACAGCATGTATCCCAATTTGATTAGAGGGTCTTTCAGATGTTATCCCGCTTCTCCCGAAAACTGCATTTTCATAATAATCAATCTTCAGACCATCTGCAATGCTTTTCCCAAGGGAAATTGCAGTGCCAGACGGAGCATCCTTCTTATGCTTGTGATGAAATTCTACGATTTCTATATCTGCATCATCTTTATATATTGAAGATATATTCTTTACTAATGAAAGGAGGAGATTTATTCCAATCGAGAAATTAGAGGTTTTGACAATAGCATTATAACAACTTGCTTCCAGTACAATATCCTCTTGTTCCTTTGTAAAGCCGGTAGTTCCAATTACCAAGCCTGCTCTTCTTCCCTTTATTTGCTTGATAAGCTCAATTGTAGCATAAGGTGTCGAGAAAGTAATTATGATATCTGATTTCTCTATAATTTCATCACCATTTTCTTCAAGAAGTATATCAGCCTTTTCCATGCCAGCAAGCAAGCCAATATCCTTGCTAGAGTTTTTATGTCCCTTTATATCCCATCCGCCTGCAATCTCTATTTCCTTGCAGTTGAAGGCAGCTTGTGCTATCATCAAGCCCATTCTTCCAGCTGCACCATGTATTCCTATCCTTATCATTATATCAACTCCACAGGGGTCTTTCCCTGCAATTCTATTAACATCCTGATTTTTCCAAGATACATCGAACTGCTTTCGATCATATGACTAATTGCTTCCTTTACTGAAATCTTTTTCTCAGATTGAAATGCTTTCAGTGTATCTTCAAAATCATATGCAGCTAGTTCTTCAATTGTTTCTATAAAATTCTGTCTTGTCTCAATGAAATACTTTTTCAAATCATCATAAATAGGTAGATTATTTGCATTAGCAGTTTCCCAGTCTATCTTGAAACGCTCCCCTATTTCGTGTTCTTGTCCCAGAAGAACTGAGACTATCCATGCTTCCTCCAAATCCGTCATGTGAAGAAGCAAGACTTTTATGCATTGACCTCCCTCAGCGGGAATAAACAGCAACTCTTCTTCTGTCAGTACATCACATGTATCTAAAATATGATTTTTATTGCGATTTAACTCAGCTATTATGTATTCCTTAAGTTTCTTCATCGCTTTCTCCTTCTTTTTCACCCATTACTTTTACAATCAACCTCTTTCTTCTCTGGCCATCAAATTCGGCATAATAAATCTGCTGCCATTGACCCAAATCAAGACTTCCTGCTGTTATTGGAATAATAACCTGATGACCTATTAAAAGATTTTTCAGATGTGCATCACCATTAGTCTCTCCTGTTTTGTGGTGATTATATTCTGCATAAGGAGCTAGTTTCTGCAACCACTCATCGATATCTTTGATCAAGCCTGATTCTGCGTCATTTACATAAACTCCAGCAGTAATATGCATTGCCGAAACCAGCACCATACCTTCAATTATGCCACTGCTTGAAACAATCCTCTCTATTTCATGGGTAATATTAACATACTCTCTCTTTTGTTTTGTGTTGAAATATAGATATTCAGTATAGCTAACCATAATAACCTACCTGCTTATTAATCTTGATATATCATTATAAGTTACAGCTATCAGAAGCAAACCAAATAGTGCAAAACCAACCAACTGTGATATCTGTCTTTGTTTAATGGAAAGCTTCTTTCTCAAGATTCCCTCAAATATAAGAAAAGTTATCTGCCCGCCATCCAGAACAGGTAACGGCAGCAGATTGAAAATCGCAAGCTGAACTGATAGTGCTGCTAGCAGACTGAGATAATGCAGTAAACCCCATTGAACGCTTTCATAAACTGCCTGTACTACCCTGATAGGTCCTCCCATATCCTGTAATGATGGTTTTTCAATAAGATTGCTGAGTACCTTGAATAATAATCCTGAAAAGGAAATCGCCCTTTTAATAGAAATATAAACAGCCTTCAAGAAAGGTAATCCTCTGGTTGGTATTTTTGGACCTATTCCAATCAATCCAACTTTGACAACCTTATCTTTACTTAGAACCTCTTCTATTTCAGGTACAATCTTGGAAGAAAATAGACTATCTCCTCTATTCCAATGAATGATAAGAGGATTATCCAGGTTTGGATGAACATATGTAACAAGATCGCTCCAGTCTTTCAAAACAACATGCTTCTCATCATTTTTCCCTGGATGTAAAGTCAATGCTGTCAGCAAATCACCATCCATTAATCCTGCCTTGAAAGCTGGGCTGTTCTTTTTTACCTTTCCTACATAAGGGGGAAGTACTGGTTCAATACCAAGCCAATAACTCTCAAGTTCATTGTAATATCTAGGTTGAATTTTAACAGCAAAGATAGAATCTTTTCTGGCAATTTTCAATGTTATTGTCTTGCCTTTTTCTTCTGCACTTTCTACCACATTCCAGCTTTCAACTTTAATCCCGTTTACTTCAATTATCCTGTCATCTTTCTTTAATCCGGCTTCAAATGCTGGTGAATTATCAATTACTTTCAGTATTGTATCACTTTCAATAAAGGATTCACCCTGGATTAAAAGAAGTATGAAAATCACTAAAATTGCAAGGATGAAGTTCATGAAAGGACCTGAAAAGAAGATTATAAATCTCTGCCATGCAGGTTTTGCCATGAATTCCCATGGATTAAGTTCTCTGTCAGCATCGCTTTCCTCTATAACCTCGCCATCAAGTTTTACATAACCTCCAAAGGGAATAGCTCCTATCTGATAATCTGTTTCACCCCATTTAAATGCAGCTATCCTAGGAGGAAATCCTATACTGAATCTCTCTACCCTTACACCAAAAATCTTTGCACTAATAAAATGACCAAGTTCATGGATTATTACAAGCAATCCAAAGAGTAAAATAGTAGCTATTACTGTTAACATATCTATCTTTTCATAAGTTCAAGCAAGTCATTTGCTTTTGCTCTTGCTTCAACATCTGCTGAAACAAGATCATCAATACTGTTAATTCTGCCTTCAATGCAATTTTCCAGTGCCTTTTCTATTATCAAGGGAATCTTGTCAAAAGTTATCTTTTCTTCAAGAAATCCAGAGACTGCAACTTCATCTGAGGCATTCAAGAATGTTGGATAATAATCTCCTTTTTTTATTGATTCAAAAGCCAATGACAGGCAAGGAAATGTCTCCTGGTCAGGTGGATAAAAGTTCAGAAAAGATATTTTTGCTAAATCACAACAAGATGCAAGAGAAGGAAGCCTTTTAGGAAACATAAGTGCATATTGTATTGGCAAGCACATATCAGGAATACCAAGCTGGGCAATAATCGAATTGTCATTAAATTCAACCATGCTATGGATAATCGATTGTGGATGAATCATGACATCAATATTCTCAATAGGAACATTGAACAGATGTATAGCTTCAATTACTTCAAATCCTTTATTCATTAGAGTAGCTGAATCTATTGTAATTCTCTTCCCCATTGACCAGTTTGGATGTTTCAAGGCTTCAGCAGGAGTTATATCAGGGAAACTCATCTTGTCTCTTTCCCGGAAAGGACCTCCTGAAGCAGTAAGAATGATTTTCTTGATTGAAGTTTTATCCTCGCCTTTCAGGCATTGATGAATAGCTGAATGCTCACTATCAACAGGTATCAATTCAGCATTATTATCAAGTGCAGTTTTAAGGAGAATTTCACCTCCAATTACAAGGCTTTCCTTGTTAGCAAGAGCAAGCCTTTTGCCTGTTTTCAAGGCATAATAACTTGGCAACAAGCCGACAGAGCCAACAAGAGCATTAACTATTATATCAGCTTCCTCAAGCTCAGCCATTTTATTCAAGCCATCTGTTCCTCTTAATATTCTGTTTTCCGGAAAGTCAACACTAATTCCTTCAGGCAAAGCTATATATTTAGGAGAGTAACTTGCAATTTGCTTTCTGAACAAATCTATGCTTTTATAACAGCTTATACCAATCAGATTGAGTTTATCTTTATAAAGATCTATAATCTTGAGAGTATTTACTCCTATTGAGCCTGTTGAGCCAAGGATAACAACATTCTTAATCATAATCAGTTATTCTGCTCCGGTTTCCATCTGAAATTAACTGTATCAGTTGATTGATAGTGTTTCGTAGAATCAATGAATGTTTCAATACCATTTAAGTATTTGTAAGCCTTGATCCATATCTCAGTTGAATCATAGTAACTTTTATAAAGATAAGCATTACAGAAATAATATTTATCCAGCTCTGATATATTCATCTCGCACTTTAATGTAACATCCTTATTATCATACAAATGACCTTCTAAAGTGTATGTATATTTCCCTTCAATTCCAAATTCAGCATGACCCAAGCCAACATCTTTTCCAGGATTTCTTGCAGATTTGCCAAATATTCTTACAACGAGGACAGGATAATCAGTATCCTGCTCATCATTCCTGTCATCAGGATCTGTTTCATTTGTACAAACCATTCCCAAAGATACGAAAACAAACAGGGAAAAAAGATATTTCCTAAATTTCTTCATCGCTGATGTTATACTCCTTTAGTTTGTTAAAAAGCGTCTTATAACTTATGGATAGAAGTTGAGCTGCCCTGGCTTTGTTCCTGTTTGCAAATCTCAGTACTGAAATTATATAGTTCTTCTCAGTCTTATATGTTACCATTTTGGTTATCTCTCCCAGAGGAACTTTTCTAGAAATAAGATCATTATAATCTATATTATTGGATGTTTCACCTGATAAGTCAAGACATAATTCCCTGATTGAATCGCTCCCGAGAATGGCAACTCTCTCCATGAGATTTTCAAGTTCTCTCACATTACCTGGCCATGTGTAATTCTGAAGCATTTTCATATAGTCTGCATCAAGTAATGGAACAGATTTATTTAATTTGCTGCACGCTTTTTTCAAGAAACACTCGGCAAGAATCGGAATATCATCTTGTCTCATCCTCAGAGGGGGAATTGTTATGGGAAGGACATTCAGCCTGTAAAAAAGATCCTCCCTGAAACTCCCTGACTTGATTGCTTCCTGTAAATCCTTGTTTGTTGCAGCGATTATTCTTACATCTATATTGATGGAAGTTTCTCCTCCAACTCTGGTGAAATTTTTCTCCTGTATAACCCGCAAGACTTTTGCCTGGAGTTTGTAAGCCAGATCCCCTATTTCATCAAGAAAAACAGTTCCCTTGTCGGCTAGTTCAAACAGACCTTGTTTCCTTTTTATGCTTCCTGTATATGCACCTTTCTCGCTACCAAATAATTCTGACTCCATTAACTCAGTTGGAATCGCAGCACAATTGATAACTATATATGGAGCTTTGTTTCTAGGGCTTTTTTCATGTATGAATCTTGCAATCAATTCTTTCCCGACTCCACTTTCTCCATTCAAGAGTACATTCGCATCACTTTCTGCTATCTTGCATGCTGTTTCAATTATCCTGGCCCAGATCGCTGATATACCTATTGGCTCTTGAACAAACGTTAGTTTCCTCTTTAAATCAATATTCTCATTCTGGAGTGCTTTGTAATCAAGCACATTCTGGATTTTAAGAAGCAGCAAGTCAGGATCCACTGGTTTAGTAAGAAATTCTGAAGCTCCAAGTTTCATGGCAGTTACTGCCGCCTCTATTGTCGCAAATGCAGTCATTACTATTGTCGGGATGAGTTTGTTGTTTGCACTTATGAATTTTAGAAGATCAATCCCTGAACCATCAGGCAATCTTAAATCTGTTATCAGCAAATCAATATCCTTTGTTGTAATCAAATGTTTTGCATCAAGTATGTTATCTGATTCAAGAACTGAAAAACCCTCTATGGTAAGGGTAGTCTTAAGCATCTCTCGAAGGCTTGCTTTATCTTCTACTAATAAAATTGACATCAATAAACTATCAGTAAAGAGTATTCTTTCCCTTCAATATTCACTTTTTCAGGATTCAATGGATCAAGTATGTGATGTTGACCATCAACAACATAATGATAATAATATCTTCCCTTGGGAAGATTGACAGTATATTTCCATATTCCATTATCATCTTTTTTCAACGAATATATCCTTAAATCAAATCTCCCATGAAATGAGCTTTTTCCGCAATCATCATTGAAAGGAAAATTGCCGAAAAGGTTAACCTGTGTAGCATATGGAGCGTTATACTTGAATGTGAATTTCCTTCCAAAACTATCAACAGGATTCTCTCTTTTCTGGAAGATATTCTTGGGATGACAGCTTAATCCCAATATGAAAAGAAATACGATTATATATTTCAAGTCAACCATCCTTTTGTTCAGTTTGCAATTAGCAGAAAGGTCTAAAACAGCATTCAATTGTCAAGTATTTTAGATATTAATCAATATAAGTGGAATTCATGTTGTGTCAACCTTGTTTGCGGGATTCTTATCAAAACCTGCTTTCAGTATAGATTCATACATGTTTTATATGCCTGCATCAATTCATTACAGACAAACTCAATTGCTGCTAATTCACAGGCATTCAGATAGTATTCCCTGCAACAAGGTGATTTCAATGAACCAGCTTTATCAATAATCACTTCTCTCTTGACAAGAAAGCTTAATATTCAAACGCTTATTTAAATTGCACCCTTAGCTCAATTGGATAGAGTACCTGACTACGGATCAGGAGGTTAGAGGTTCGATTCCTCTAGGGTGTAATAATTCAGTCATACAGCCATTTTCCCTATTTATAACCTTATACTCCTTTATTATACAAGGATTTAGAAAGATGAATATTCCTGGTTATTTTATTACTTAATCTTTACTATCCTTTTAGCTTCCTTCCCGCTCTGCACTATATATACTCCCTCTCTCCATCTGCTGGTATCAAGAGAATGTCTGCCTTTATCAAGTCTTGCTATCATTCTTCCTGTTATATCATAAACAGCAGCTGAAGAAGGAACTGTTATTGTCAATCTTTCTGAGAAAGGATTAGGAGAAACTGAGAAGGATATCGGTAATGCTTTCTCTGTTGTTGTTTTAAAAAAGCCAGTCTTTTTGTATATTGTGAAAACTGCATCACTCTGATCCACTGGTGCTCCTGCTTTCGGACAGACTTTTACAAGACATTCTTCGGATGGAGTATCAGGAACAGTCCAGAGATATGAATTAGGATCACAGGGAACTGTTGCTACTTGTATCCAGGTAGAGCCACTATTAGTTGAATAGGATATATTAAGACTATCCTCACCTACATTTGTCCATTGAATTGTATTCTGGGAACCTACTTCCCACTGCTCTCCACCATTTGGAGCAAGAACCTTGAGGTTGAGAGAGCTGTAGACCGCATCATAAACCCAACCACTATGCCCGGTAAATGTTCTTATCCAGCTTCCATCTGATATTCTCCAGTATTTAAGGGTATAATCCCTACTTCCAGACAAGGCATACTGACCATCTGGAGAGATGGCAACTGAATAGACAGTACCACTATGCCCGGTAAATGTTCTTATGCAGCTTCCATCTGATATTCTCCAGTATTTAAGGGTTTCATCAGAACT